>JAEVYX010000030.1 GCA_023392515.1 Bacillota bacterium
CGATCGCATCCGTTACACGCTCTGATAGCAAGCTTTATCCACGTCCTACGCAATTCTCCAAGCTGATGAATATACCGTTTCGGTTTTCCAAAGACGAAATTCTTGGCGCTGTGGCAAGAATGCAGCAGGACGAAGCATACCAGGATATCGGGGTGGTAACTGCTACAAACGGAAACAGCGGCTTGTATTCCGAAAAGTTTATGTCGCGCCGTTATGCACAGTCCCTGCTTCAGGCTATTGAAGTGGAAGACGCGGAAAACCCATAAAGCAAAGAATACCATTTACAAGCATACCATACATGTAAGAAGGACGGGTAAAAACCCGTCCTTCTTGCAGACTGTCAAAAAACCTCTGGGAGGTGTCGGAGGGGCGACCCCTCCGACTATAAATCCGAAGCCAGCGACATGTGCGGTGGCTTCGGAAGCCTTGTGGAGCAAGGTTTCCTTACACCCTTCACCGGCCGTGAGTATGGCTCACAGGTGAAGGGTGCAGACTCGAAAAAGCGGCATAGCCACTTTTTCGACACGCTGCAAGAAGGACGGGTAAAAACCCGTCCTTCTTACTCAATCCCCTGGACTAAATACGCCAGCGTTATATTCCAGAAGATTGACAAGGTGTTGCAGACCATGATTAATGCTCATTGCTTTCACCTCGACAGTATTTTGAGCATGAACAGCCAGTTTTAAGCATGGGATATTATTCCATTTCCGACATGCTGAAGGCGGCCGCCTTTTTGTTTTCTTTTCTCTGCTTTCAAATTTTGCAGGTTGCAAGTCATTTATCAAAATAAATGCAGGTGCATCAATTTCTATCGAATCTTGTCGAAATATAGATTTAGGCAAGCGTTTCTTATTGCGGAAATACCATTTGTGAATACATGTTTTAATTGGAGGGCTAGCAAAATGAAACGGATGAAACTGGCAACAAAGATCACATTCATCGTGGTGCTTGCAATATCACTCGTTATGGTATCCACATTTGCATATCTGGTAGTCCGTGAGAGAAACAAAGATATCAGTAACGCTTACAGCAATTCTGAAGCCATTGCGAAAGAAAACGCGGCTGCCATAAAAGCCGAGCTTGAAGTCGCGCTGGACAGTGCCCGTGTGCTGGCTCAATCCATGAGTGCGTTTGAATCCTTTCCCCTTGAAAGCCGCAGGGAAATATTGAGCGGCATCGTCAGGCAGATTGCGCAGGACAATGAGAAATTTTTAGGGGCCTGGGTATGTTTTGAGCCAAATGCTTTGGATGGTTTGGATGAAACGTATGCCAACCAAGAAGGCTACGACCAAACCGGCAGGTTTATCCCTAATTGGTATCGGGAAGAGAACGGCCTTCTGTTGTCTCCCTTGGTGGATTATGACAAGGAAGGCGCAGGAGATTATTATCTGACCGCTTTCAAGTCGGGTCAAGAATCGGTCCTGAATCCCTATGCATATGAGATTTCCGGAAAGTCTGTGCTTTTGACATCCTTCTCCGTCCCGGTGAAGAACGCTGCAGGACAGATTGTAGGTGTTGCCGGTGTTGATGTATCCTTGGATACGTTAAACACCATGTCGTTTAGCAAAGGCAGTTATCGTACAACGAATGTATACCTGCTTGCACACAGCGGCTCTTACGTCATCCATAGCGACAGCAAGGCTGTCGGAGCAAATATTGAAGATATAGAACCCAGAATCAGCAAAGCGCAGGAAATGTTGGGAGCCATTCAGACAGGCAAAGCTTATACAACGGAAACCATGTCCGAAATTACAAATGAAGAAAGCTTGAAAACCATGGTTCCCGTCACGCTGGGAAAAACAATCACACCTTGGTCTTTGGGTGTTTCCGTTTCCATGAAGGAGATCACGGCAGAATCACAAGCGAATATGCTGATGCTCATTTGTGTCTCCTTGGTCGTTATCGGGATTATATCCATCGTCACCGGTTTTTCAGTCACCCGGTTGGTGAAAAAGCCGCTGACAGGGCTTGTACAGGTAGCGCAGCAGCAGGCGAAAGGTGATTATGCAGCGCAAATTCAAACCAACCGGCATGATGAGCTGGGCACATTGTATGCCTCCATGATGGCCGTAAACGATAATATGAATGAGTTGCTATCCAATCTGAAAAATGCCGCAGAGCAGGTAGCAACCGGTGCCAAGCAGATTTCTGATACAAGCATGGAACTTGCGCAGGGAGCAACCGAACAGGCAAGCTCCATTGAGCAGCTAACCGCTTCGATCGAACAGATTTCCTCCCAAACCAAAGTAAACGTCGATCATGCAGACCAGGCCAATGCACTGGCCGTGCGTGCAAAGGAATATGCCGAAAAAGGCAACACGCAAATGGGGCAGCTGCTTACCGCCATGGAGGAAATCAATGAATCCTCCGGCAGCATCTCCGGAATCATCAAAGTGATTGACGATATCGCTTTCCAAACCAACATTCTCGCGCTTAACGCGGCAGTAGAAGCTGCCAGGGCAGGGCAAAACGGCAAGGGCTTTGCCGTAGTGGCGGAAGAGGTGCGTAACCTTGCCGCAAGGTCAGCACAAGCGGCCAGCGAGATCACCGTCAAGATTGAAGAATCTATCAAAAAGGTGGATGGCGGCAGCAAAATAGCGGATATGACAGCGCAGGCGCTCAAAAGCATTGTCAGCGAAATCAGCCAGGCGGCAAACCTTGTCAACGATATCATGGTTGCGTCCAATGAGCAGGCCTCCGGCATTACGCAGATCAACCAGGGAATCCAACAAGTGACTCAAGTGATTCAAGCAAACTCCTCCAGTTCCCAGCAAAGTGCAGCCGCCAGCGAGGAGTTAAGCGGGCAAGCACAAGTATTAAAAGAGCAGGTATCCCATTTCAAACTGCGCGGCAAGTAAACGGAAAGCTGTTTGAAATTCATTTGCAGCGTTCAAGAATGCAGGCATATTGCTACACCCAGTGCATTATGCCTGCATTCTATCGTTCCGGAGGAATTCTTTTACAATGAAAATTCCTTTACACCCTTCATGAAACAAGTTAAAATTAGATAAAAAGCAGCCGCTGAAAAGGATATTAGCTATGATAACCGCACTCCCGTTGTATAAAAAAATTCAGGAAGACATCAAACTGCAAATTACCTCCGGGCAATTGCGGGAGGGAGACAGAATTCCCTCCGAATCTGAATTGACCCAGCGATATTTTGTCAGCAGCATCACGGCCAAAAACGCATTGAACGGTTTGGTGGACGAAGGCATCATCTACAGGGTTAAGGGAAAAGGCTCCTTTGTGGCTTCCAGCCCCTTTGCCGCGCCTGGGGAAGGGGCATCTGTGCCCAGCCATACCATCGGCGCTGTTTTTCCTACCTTATCCACCCGGGTGGAACAGGTATATCTACTGCATATGACCCATTTTTGCCGCCAGCGCAACAGCCGCTTGCTGATCGGATGTTCCAATGAGTCGCCGGACCTGGAAATCAGCATCCTGCGGGACTTGATACAGTGCGGGATTCAAGGGCTTATCCTGTTTCCGGTGGTATCTGAAAACAACAATGCGGCTGTTCGCCAATTGATTGCCCATAAGTTCCCTTTCGTGTTTATGGACCGGTATTTAACGGATGTTCCCACCTCCTACGTGACTGCGGACAATAAAGGCGGCGCCATGGAAGCGGCCACCTACATGTTCGGCAGCTGCAAAAACGATGTGGCCATTGTGCATTTCCCCCTATCCAACACGGCTGTTTCAGACCGGCTGGATGGTTTCCGTCAGGCTTTTGACGATAACGGGTTCGACTTTAGCCAGGCTAATCAGTGTGTCATTGATGATCAGGCATTGCTCAATACAAGCAATCGCAAAAGGGTGGAATACATACTCGAGGCAATATTGACCCATTTGCGCAAGTATAGCTCCCTGCGTGGTTTGCTGGCCGCCAATGCGGAAATCGCACAAGTGGCCTTTTATGCGGTGCGCCAGCTCGGCTTTACGCCCAGCAAAGACTTTGAGCTGTTAAGCTTTGATAACCCCCACCTTCCAGGTGTACATTTTGTTCAGCAGGATTTCAAAACCATGAACGACCAGGCGATGAATCTCCTGTTTGAGCAAATTGGAGGCAGTTTTGCCTTGAAGCATATTCAGGTGCCTACCAAACTTGTTCATGTGATGACAGACCCTGTATCACCGGAAGATGTACGTCATCTGGTGATGGGGTTCAACCCGTAACAGTATAAATCGCCCCCAATGCCTTGCATGGCATTGGGGGCGATGTGTTACTCGTGATCTCGCACAATTGCTGGATTGATGCCAAAGCGTCCCATCCGGTTGCCATACAACGTCATGCCGCCCATGATACAGGTAAAGCGTACCCTGTGCTCGCCTGTCGTCAAAAGGATCGAGGGTATAGGCAGCTCAAACCGTTCCCCATAGCCAAAACGTCCCAAATAGCTGTAATTGAACGGCTCGCCGCCCAATGTTGAATTTGTAAATAGCGCCCGCTCGTCGGATGGATCGTCCTTTGGAGCAACACGTCCCAGGCATTGCCCGTCAAACCTCACTTCAATCAGCGCCCCGTGCCGTCTTTCATCGGTAACCTTTACGGCATTGATACACTCTCTGGACCCTGCTTCAAAGATCAGCCTTGCGGCTTTTTCACACTGGTTCAGCTTCACACCATATTCCGCATAGCCGCCTTTGGTGCCCCACAAGAGGGACCTGTCTTCCTTTGTAAAAGCTTCCGAAAAGCCTTCAAAAGATTTTTGCGTATACATGGCCGGGAGAATTTCACATATAACCTCTTTCTTTCCTTCCCGGACAGAATTGAGCACTTCCAACTGAATATAGTTTTCGCACAGCGTCTTTCCCCCATCTTCCAGCCACACGAAAAGGTATGCCCCTTTGATGCCCCGGGGAATTTCAAAAGCCACCGGTGCCTGTTTCTCCACGCAGTAAGGCGTAAACCTGATATCTCGCTGCCCCATTACAAGTTCCGGCAGGTATTCCCCCAATTCGTTTACGCCGGTAAGTGACCAGTGCAAAACCGGATAGGTTACATCCCGCCAGGCAAAATGGGCGGTGTACACATCACTTTGAAAAATATCACCAGCCCTGACGCGCTCAATCCGATTATGATCCAATACCACCATATCCATATTGTTCACCATATTATAGCCAAGCTTTTGCATATGGCGGTTTACATAGCCGTAGTCCCGTTCATACCGTTCCGCAGTAAGGGGTGCAGAGTCCTCCGTTTCATAGGAACCGATATTCATGCGCAAATAGCCCGCAATTTTTTCAAACATGCGCAATTGCATATCGATACCGTTGAAGTGCAAAAACTCGCTGATAAAGATTGGGCGGCCCGTTTGCTCGGCGGTGCCGACGCAGTGCTCGCCCCGGCCGGCGTTTATGCAGTTATAAATTGAACCGGGGTAGCAGTCACGGCATAATTGCGTCCAGGTTTCCTTTGCCTTCCAGTGGTCATTGGGATACAGGTGGAAATCGTTGATTTCACAGGCGGGAGTTTTGCCAAAGCCTGAATTGTCGCATATCAGCACATGGAGCCAGGCAGTCTTCGCCATATTGGCCGCATCCTGCAAAAATCGAGCACGAAGCTCGTTTTCCCAAGGCGTGCTGACATGGCGTCCCTCCACTCCCCAGGATTCGTTAATGGTGGATACCATCACAATGGAGGGATGGTTATATAGCCTTTGCAGCATGCCGGAAAGCTCACGATAATAGGCATTTTGCCAATTGGGGTTTTCAGGCAAGGCATAGAAATTACCGGGATGTTCGGTCCATACCAATAAACCTTGCCGGTCGCATTCATGATACCACAGGGGCTCGTTTTCCTTGATATGTACCCTGGACAGGTTGTAACCGTATTCCAGCGTCTTCTCCACATCATAAGCGATGCTGCCCCGTTTGCCTTCCGCCCCCTCCCCATCATAGGAACGGTAGGTATAAATGCCAAAGGGGTTGTACGCTTGGTCCAGTATACCGATCACATAAAAAGGCCTGTTGTTCAGGTATACATATTGGTATTGATCCGATACATCACTTGTATCCTCCGGCGAATGCCC
>JAEVYX010000068.1 GCA_023392515.1 Bacillota bacterium
TTGTAGAATAGAATATCACAAGGAGGTGCGTATATGAAAACCAGCAGCAAGCATTTGTCGATATTTATGGCATTTATGTTATTGCTTAGTATCTTGCCTTTCGGAGCCGGATTAGCCCAAAACGCAAACGGCGGCATGATATTTGAATCGGTTACAAATGCAAACGATTTGGGCAGTGTGACGTACCCCCAGCTGACGGGGTATGCCCTTGAAGATGTTCAGAATACAATCAACCAGGACATTTATACAAAAAGTGAAATCGCCTCCCACTTGGAAACCCTGGCCGCTTTGGATCAGGGCGGATGGGGGCTTCAAGTTACTTATACAGGAGCGATTGAAAAGGATGTTTTATCTGTTTTGATCAGCGCCATTGGCGAAATGCCCTCAGGCCAATTTGGTCAGACATATACAACGGTCAATTACAACCTGAGCGCTGGTACTCCTATTGCTGTTTCCGACTTGTTTACTGATGAAGAAAGCGCCTTTGCCTTTATGGAGCAGCAATTGGAGGATAATTTGCGGCCTGAGCTTTCTGGATATCTGGAAAATGACGGGCTTTCGCCCATTCCCCGGGATAATTTTTTCCTTACTCCATATTCCATTACGTTCTATTATCCCCAGGATCAGTTTTCTATGATATCAGGCTATAGCGGCGGATGCACTTTCTATTATTACGAGCTTAAGGATTATCTGCGCCTGGATGCGGGAAGCCCTCTTGCCCTTTTGGGGGTGGGTGATACCCTCTCTATCACCGGGAATACCGCTGCCCTCACTAAGCAGACGGTGGAGGAAGGGGCGCTCCCCGGTATCCCGGCAAGGTTGGGGGATAGCCTTATCAGCATAATGGATGAATATCGCCTCCTGGTAGACCCGGATTATTATCCCGGCGGCAGGTTCTTTGAACTGGAAGCACCAGAGTTTCGTAATGCCTGGCTTTTGACCGACGACTTAACCGAAAGCTACGACCAAAGCCTGGTGCTGGGTATCCGGGCGGATCGAATCAATCTATACGGCATTCAGCCGGGCGTTACCACGAAGGATGAATGGCGTATGGTTTTGGGAGCACCGAACCAAACCGTGGCGCTGGATGAAAGCACCGCGTCAGACTACCGCTTGCCTGCCGGAGAAAGCGATTATTACACCTTTGGCGCAAACACATTGCGTCTTTGCGCGGATGAATCGGGGCTGCTGGCCTCCGTTCATATTCTTCGCTGATACCACATCAAAAAAGGAGGAAGCCTATGCAAAAGAAGCCAGGTACGCCAAAAAAGCAGGCGGCCCGAGCCTATTCCTCCGAGTCACTTTTATTGCGCAGCGTGATGGGTATTCTGCTCATTGCGCTGGGCATTTTGGCGTTTGTCTCGGTCGTGGCGCCTATGGATGGAGCTGCTTTTTCCGTTATGAAGGCGTTCACCCAAGGTCTGGCAGGCGGGCTTTGCCTGCTGCTGCCTTTATTTGTAGTGTGGACAGGCATCCTGACAGCCTTTTCTGCCAAGAAAAAGATGCCTATACGCGCGCTGCTCCTTTCATCCGTGATTTATTTATGCCTCCTGGCACTTATCAACCTTGTAACCTATGTTTGGGATGCTGCCAGCTATAGGGACTATTCCCTGATGGAATATATCGGGCTGGTCAACCGCCGGGACTTTCTGACTGCCAGCCCTGATAGTTTTCCGGCCTATTTAAGCCGGGCCTTCCTTCTGTGCCAGAACCAAGGGGAGGGCGGAGGATTGTTAGGCATGTTGCTTGCGTGGCCTCTGTATATCGGGCTTGGCAACATAGGCGGCGTGGCAGCCTTGGTGATTGCAATTCTTGGCATGCTGCTCCTATTATCCCGGATCGATTTGGGGGCCATAACCGCGAATATGCAGGAGCGGATGGCACAAAGAAGGGAGCAGCGCCAGGCTGAGGAAGCGGCTATGGCCGCTCAGGACGCGGCATATCGCCGGCAGGAGGCTTTGCGGCAGGCAGCAACACCGCCGCAAAAGGCACCGCCTCCCGCTTATGACAGGCGCCAGCCGGCCGTCCAAATGGCACCAATGGCACCAGTAGCTCCGCCATCCAGACAAAGCTTTCATTCTGGTGATCTCTACGATGAAACCATCGCTACCGATGAAAATGCAAATGGTCTGGACGTAACGGCTGCCATGAAGCGGGCAAAACAGAAGAAAAACCCTGTTGCATTTGTGCCGTCCTCGCCCAGCGTGTCTGCTCCGGAGGATCTTCCCTGGGAGGAAGATGAGGATTCCGTTATGGAGGGCATAAATGACCGGCGTGCCATTGCCAAGCCCTTGTCCTTCGGACGCAAACATGATACGGAACGGGTGGAAAAGATGCCCCCGGCTCAGCCGGACTTTCCGTCGGTCAGAGTGCCGGTTACAATGCCGGAACCTAGGATGAGCGGTACCAGGCTGGATGAACCGGACTTGAAGCTGCCCCCGCAAAAACCGAAAAAAGCGCAGCAGATTCAAATGCCGCTGCCGCCGCCCTATGCCTATCCCACGCTGGATATGCTGAAAGCGCCCAAACGCGCATTAACGGATACCAGAGAGGAAGATGCCCAGCGAGCCATGAAGCTGGAGGATACCCTTCAAAGCTTCGGCATTGATGCGCAGGTAAAACAGGTGACCCATGGCCCGGCCATTACACGGTTCGAATTGGAATTGGCTTCTGGCATCAACGTGCGGCGAATTACCAGCATTACCGATAACATCGCGTTAAGCATGGCTGCCAGCGGCGTGCGTATTGAGGCGCCTATCCCCGGGAAATCCCTGGTGGGGATTGAGGTTCCCAATGCGGAAATCAACAGCGTTACCCTGCGGGAAGTTCTGGAAAGCGACGCCATGAGCCGAGCGGAATCAACCCTGGCGGTGGCGCTGGGCAAGGACATTGCCGGCAGTCCCATTATTTGCGACCTAAGCCGCATGCCCCATCTTCTTATCGCCGGGGCTACAGGCAGTGGTAAATCGGTTTGCATCAATGGCATTATCAACAGCATCCTGTTCCGTTCCTCGCCCAAACAGGTCCGTATGATCCTGATTGACCCCAAGGTTGTGGAACTGCAGTGCTACAACGGCATTCCCCATTTGCTCATCCCTGTTGTCAGCGACCCGCATAAGGCTGCCGGAGCCCTGACCTGGGCCGTTACGGAAATGATGGAGCGGTATCATAAGTTTACCGCAAAAGGCGTTCGTGAAATTACTGGATATAATGCGGCACTTGGGGAAGAAGAGGAACCTTTGCCCCGGATTGTGGTTATCATCGACGAATTGGCGGATTTGATGATGGCCTGCAAAAAGGATGTGGAAGAGTCCATCTGCCGCCTGGCGCAGCTGGCCCGTGCGGCAGGCATTCATTTGGTGGTAGCCACCCAGCGCCCGTCTGTAGACGTTATTACCGGGCTTATCAAAGCCAATATTCCCTCCCGTATCGCTTTTGCCGTGTCCTCCAACATTGACTCCCGTACCATCCTGGATGGGGTAGGCGCGGAGAAACTCCTGGGCCGCGGCGACATGCTCTACTCGCCCTCCGGGGCGCGCCACCCTATGAGGGTTCAGGGCTGCTTTGTTTCCGATGGCGAGGTAAACCGGGTGACAGGCTTTATCCGCAGTCATGCGGATGCGGACTATGACCCCAACATACTGGAACAGCTGGAACAGGAATCCTCCAATGTGGAGTTGTCAAACGATATGGAATTGGGCGGCGGCGAGGAAGGGCTCGATCCTCTTTTGCGCCAGGCTATTGAAATGGCGGTGGAGGATGGTCAAACCTCTATTTCCATGCTGCAGCGCCGTTTGCGTATCGGCTATGCCCGTTCCGGCCGTTTGATTGACGAAATGACACGCCGGGGTATTATCAGCCAGGCGGCAGGTGCCAAACCCAGGCAGGTGCTATTAAGCCGGGAAGATCTTAGCAACCTGGACTTGGATGCTTAAAGGGCATGAAAATGAAGGCTTCTCTTGACAGCCGAATCCTGTCATTGTATAATGCCACCATATCCGGCAAAGATGGGAAGAGTACGCTTTTTCGAGCATCAAGAGAGAGGGGCCTTTGGCTGTAAGCCCTTTTGCCAAGGAAAAGCGGAATGACACCCCGGAGCCTCCCGCGCAATGGCGGGCGCCTTTCCTGCGATATCGGGAATCGAGTGGAGAAAGCGTCAGCTTTCTCAAGCGGGGTGGCACCACGAAGAAGTGAAATTCGTCCCATGCGTAGGCATGGGATGTTTTTTTGTCATTTCAGCGTGATGTTGGTATGAAAAGCCGGAAAGAAGGTGCGTATTTTGTGGAGATAAGGTATGCACAGCCTGACGATATTCCCGGCATGGCTTTGGTTTATGTAAAGACCTGGCAGGCTGCCTACCAAGGCATGATAGCACAGAATTTCCTGGATCAGTTATCGCCGTCCCGGTGGGAGAAAAGCTATCAAAAATCCCTTGGAAAGGAAGGGCGGCCCAAAGCAGCTGTACTTTTGGAGGGCGGACAAGTGATCGGTGTATCCAGCTTTAACAATACGAGGGATGAGGATTTGGGCGAACGTTATGGGGAAATCATTTCCTTGTACGTATTGCCGGAATACTGGCGCAAGGGGCTGGGTTTGCAGATGCTTCGCTGGGTAACCCGGGAATTGAAGAACATGGGTTTTTCACATTGCATGCTTTGGACGCTGGAAGACAATGTCCGCGCACAGAGAGCCTATGAGCGGTTCGGGTTTCAAAAGGACGGGCAGGCAAAGGGGTTTGAAATCGGCGGCGGGGAAGTAACCGAAATCCGCTACCAAATGAAATTGCAATAGCGCATCCGGGAAACGGGATAATTTGCCCGCATCCCTTTATACCATCACTGAAGGAGGAACAAAATCATGTTGACACAAGCGCCCCGCGGCACGAAAGATGTGCTGCCCAAGGACAGCTACCGCTGGCAGGCACTGGAGAAAATCATGCGTGATGCCGCGGCCAAGGCGGGATACCAGGAAGCCCGCACCCCGGTGTTTGAGCATACAGAACTTTTTTTGCGGGGGGTAGGGGATACCACCGATATTGTGCAAAAAGAGATGTATACCTTTAAGGATAAAGGGGACCGGTCCATAACCTTAAAGCCTGAGGGAACGGCTGGAATTGTTCGGGCGTTTGTGGAAAGCGGCCTGTATGCCGACACCCTTCCTTGCAAAATGTATTACCTGAACGCGCCCATCTTCCGCTATGAAGCACCACAGTCCGGCAGGCTGCGCGAACATCACCAGTTCGGCTTGGAGTGTTTTGGTGCACAAAATGCATCGGTGGATGCAGAATTGATCGCTTTGGCATATCATTTGATTGCAGGGCTGGGTATTACGAACCTGTCGGTGAACATCAACTCCATCGGCTGTGAAAAATGCCGGCCCGCCTATCATGCCAAGCTGAAGGAATACCTGTTTGAACGGCTGGACGGGCTGTGTCATACCTGCCGGGACCGGTATGAAAAAAACCCATTACGGGTGCTGGATTGCAAAGAGGAAAAGTGCCAGGCATTGGTGAAGGATGCACCCAACATGCTGGACATGCTTTGCGATGAGTGCAAGGACCATTTCACCAAGCTGCAGAAATATCTCGCAGCTGCGGAAATTCCTTTTGAAATCGACAGCCGTATTGTGCGGGGGCTGGACTATTATACCAAGACAGTGTTTGAACTGATTACAAAGACGCCACAGGGAAACCTTACGGTATGCGGCGGCGGGCGCTATGATCGCCTGGTGGAGCAATTGGGAGGGCCGGCAATGCCCGGAGTGGGCTTTGGCATGGGCATCGAACGGTTATTGATGCTGCTGGACAGCCAGGAGGTGGCGCTTCCCAAGCCCCGGCAATTGGATGTATTTGTGGCCTGCCTCGGTCAGGAGGCGCAGATTCCAGGCTTTACATTGGTGCAAGCGCTGCGCAAAGCGGGCTTGAAAGCGGATTGCGATCACACCGGCCGCAGCCTCAAGGCGCAATTCAAATATGCCAATAAGTTGGAAGTTCCCATTGCCGCCGTATTGGGCGGGGATGAACTGGAGCGGGGCGTGGTGAAGCTTCGCAACATGGATACCAAGGAAGAGGTGGAAGCACCCCTTGAAAACGCGGCCCAGGCGGCCGCCCAAATGTTGAAATAGCAAGGGAGGATAATCTTATGGCGGAATTTTTAGGCGGCTGGAAACGCAGCAGTATGTGCGGTCAGGTGAATGAAAGCCTAGTGGGCCAGGAAGTGACCCTCATGGGATGGGTACAGCGGTCCAGAAACCTGGGCGGTATCATTTTTGTATGGCTGCGGGACCGTTCCGGTATTGTTCAGGCAGTGTTTGATGTGAATACCTGCAATGAAAAGGTATTCTCCTTGGGCGAGGAACTGCGCAGCGAATTTGTGGTGGCCGTGAAGGGAACCGTGGCCATGCGTGCGCCTGAAGCGGTAAATGACAAGCTGCCTACCGGCAAAATCGAGGTGATGGTGAAGGAAGCCAAGCTTCTTAACCGAGCCGAAACGCCGCCAATCTATATTGACGACGATGCCAGCGAATCCGAAGCGCTGCGCCTGAAATACCGCTACCTGGATCTGCGTCGTCCTTCCATGCAAAATATGCTGATGTTCCGCCACAAAGTGGTGAACATCCTGCGCAACCATATGGACAAGGAAGGCTTTGCGGAAGTGGAAACCCCTATCCTCACCAAGTCAACCCCGGAAGGAGCCAGGGATTACCTTGTGCCCAGCCGTGTAAAGCCCGGCACCTTTTATGCCTTGCCCCAAAGCCCGCAGTTGTACAAGCAGCTCCTGATGCTGGCGGGCATGGACAAGTATTTCCAGGTTGCAAGATGCTTCCGCGATGAGGATGGCCGTGCGGACCGGCAGGCGGAGTTCACCCAGTTTGACATGGAAATGTCCTTTGTGGAGCCGGAGGATATTCAATCGGTGGTGGAGGGCGCTTACGACGAGCTGTTCCGGGAACTGATGGGCATTGAACTCAGCCTTCCGCTTCCGCGGATGACCTGGCAGCATGCCATGGAAACCTACGGCTCCGACAAGCCTGATACCCGCTTTGCCATGGAGATTTCCGATGTGGGCGAAACGGTAAAGGGCTGCGGTTTTACCGTGTTTGAAAGCGCTCTTGCAGAGGGCAAAACCGTTTGTGCCATTTGTGCCAAGGGTGCGGCAGAGGAGCTTTCCCGTAAAGATATGGATGCCCTTTCGGAATTCGTGAAAACCTATCACGTAAAGGGATTGGCTTGGGCCGCATTGCAGCCTGACGGAACAATGCGCTCTTCCTTTGTCAAGGCCATGACCGGGGACAGCATGGAACGGCTGCTTGAAAAAGTGGGGGCAAAGCCTGGGGATGCGGTATTCCTCATTGCCGATAAAAAGCTGACGGCCTTAACAGCCATGGGGCAATTGCGCTTGAAGCTGGGTGCAAAGCTGAACCTGATTGACAAAGATCGGTACGATTTGTTCTGGGTGACGGAGTTCCCCCTCCTGGAGTGGAGCGAGGAAGACAACCGGTTTGCAGCCATGCACCATCCATTCACCAGTCCCATGGATGAGGATTTTCAGTACATGGAGTCTGATCCCGGCCGGGTGCGGGCCAAGGCCTACGACCTTGTTCTCAACGGCATCGAAATGGGTTCGGGCAGCATCCGTATCCATGCCAGCGATCTGCAGGAGCAGATGTTCCGCCTCCTGGGTTTTACCAAGGAAGAAGCCTGGCAGCGCTTTGGATTCCTGCTGGAAGCTTTCAAGTATGGGACGCCGCCGCACGGCGGGTTTGCCTTTGGCATTGACCGGCTGGTGATGATGCTTACCCATTCGGAAAGCCTGCGGGATGTGCTTGCCTTCCCCAAGATACAGAGCGGCGCATGCCTGATGATGGACACACCCGCTCAGGTTAAGGATGAGCAGCTAAAGACGCTGAAAATTAAGATCGATAACTGACCCTATCGGAAGGAACGTTAGTGGAAGCGTTTTTCCTTTTGGTTGTCAACCGGCGGAAAATCTGCTATACTAACTGGTAACCGCAAGGAGGTGCGATAGGTATGCCCACCAAGAAAGATAATCTTCCCCTTAACGTGGAAACAGATATGGAATCCGCCGGAACCATTACCTATGCCAATGAGGTGATTGCCATCATTGCCGGGGTAGCCACCAGCGAGGTGGAAGGGATTGCCGGCATGTGTACCAGCGGCGGCATTTCGGATATATTGGGCCGCAACCGCAACATCACAAGAGGCGTAAAGGTGGAACTGGGTTCCGAAGAAACTTCCGTCGACTTGTATGTAATTGTGGAATACGGTACGCCCATTCAAAAAGCCGCTCATGATGCCCAGGAAAACGTGCGTAAGGCCATTGAAACCATGACTGGCTTGCATGTAGTCCGGGTCGATGTACATGTGCAGGGCGTCAGCTTTGAAAAAGAAAACAAAGCCCTGGAAAAAGGACTTCAAAGCGCGTCACTGAACAGCGGTGACGTGTTCCAGAAGGTGGAAGGCAAGCAAGAGAGCACTCCCATCCAAAACGCAAAGGTGGAGCTGGTGGATGACGAGCCGGAAGACCGCAGCGTGAACGAGCCCCCGGAAGAGGATGAAATAGACGTAATGGACGAAGCGGAAAAGGAAGAGCTGGAGGTGTCCGACACGCCTGAGGAAAACGAAAAGGAATAATCCCCTTGCGCTGCCGGCAAAGCAGGCTTTGCCGGCAGGCTGATTTTTCTGCTGAAGGCAGGAGGGAGGGCTTTCTTCGTGAAGGTGCGTTTCTGGGATCGGTTATTAGCGGCATTTGCGGGACTATTGCTGTTCTTAACCGGGGTAGCCGTTTTTCTTTGGAGCATACGGGTGCTTCCAACCGAGTGGCTGGAGATCCTGGCAAAAGGTACACCAAGCGACCTCCTTTTAATCATTTCCGTTGCGCTGTCAGTAGTAATGGTGTTATTGGGTGCCCATGGTCTTTCTCTTCTGTTCCGCAGAGCTCAGGACCGCAAAGGCTTTGTGATGCAGCAAACGGAGCATGGCCAGCTCAGCATCTCAATTCATGCCATGGAAAACCTTGTGCAAAAGTGTATTGATAAACATCAAGAATTGACGGTTATCTCCAACCGCATCGAAAACACCCGGGATGGTGTGGTTGTGGATCTGCATATTGGCCTGGCCAGCGGTATCAGCATCCCGTTGGTGGTCAATTCTCTACAAAAGCAGATCAAGCAGTATATCACCTCCTGCTCGGGGATTGATGTGGCCCAGATCAAGGTGGAGGTAGAAACGGCTACCGCCACAGTAGAAGAACATTCCATCGCCGTGCCAGAAATGGTGATGCCAGCGCAGCCCAAACCGGAGGAGATTGTACCGGCTATACCTAAAGCAGACGATGTAGCCGCACCTGTGCCTGTTCCACAAAAGGGGATACGGGATGAACGTCCGTCCATAACATTCCCTGAGGCTGAAATACAGGAGAAGGATGGCAAAAAGCGGCCGCTGCATCAGAGGCTGTTTGGACATAAGGAGCAGCCGGCGATTATACCCATGCCGCCGGAATTGGATGTAAAACCAGATTCGGTATCTCCTCCTGCGGAACCGATAAAATCTGAAGAGCAGCGGGCTTTACAAGAAGAAAAATCTGCGGAAGAGAAACCTCAAGAGGCGGCGGCAGAGGGAGAAATGCTGCTTCAATCGTCTGCCTTGGAGGATGAAAGCAAAGAAGACCTGATGAATGATGTCCGGGAGGAAGAAAAAGATGAAGCGCATTGAGGAATTCGTTCGTGAAATGCTGCAATGGGGAACGCCTCAATGCGGCATTTTATGCGGGATCACCGGCATTGTGCTGGCTGTTTTCTTGCTGACCATCGGGTTTTGGAAGACGTTGTTCGTGGCGGCACTCTTCTTTGTAGGGCTTTTTATCGGCGCAGTCAAAGACAAACAGGCTTTTATCAAAAACCTCATCAATAAACTGTTTCCCCCCAAGCAAAATTAATGTTGGCGTAAGCCGGCATAAGCCGTGCCGCGGGAACAACAAAAGGAATGGAGTGCTTTTTCTATGGCGCGAGCGACCGCACGGGCGGCGGCTATGCAGTTATTATTTGAAAAACTGCTGGGTGGGCAAGGCGGCGAAGAATCTCTTCGGCTGGTGTGCGAGCAGTTTCAACAGGAAAAGGAAGGGGAAAACCCTTTCGATCTTTCCCGGGATGACCGGGCTTATGTCACCGATGTGCTTTCCGGCGTGGCATACCATCAGGCGGTTCTGGATGAAAATATCCAGGAGTTCAGCGTGGATTGGTCCATGGACCGCATGTCCAAGGTGGATTTGACTATTTTGCGCTTGGCTGCCTACGAAATTCTGTTTCGGGAGGATGTGCCCGGAAGCGTAGCGATCAATGAAGCAGTGGAGCTTGCTGCCCGGTATTCTGATCCTGCGGCAGGCCGGTTTATTAATGGCGTTCTGGGGTCTATTCTACGCAAAAAAGAGGCGCAGGAACAGGCATGAACGCAGTCATTGGCTTTGATACCAGCTGCTATACGACTTCCGTGGCGGCGGTAGATATGAATGGTCATGTGCTTGCAAGCGTAAGAAAGCTTCTTCCTGTACCTTCAAGCCAGCGGGGTTTGCGCCAAAGTGATGCGGTATTTGCCCATGTGCGGCAAATGCCGGAGCTTATGGAGGAAGCGGGACGCCTGATTGCTCCGGCCCGGGTGGCGGCCGTCTGCGCATCCACAAGGCCTCGGAGCGGGGAAAGCTCCTATATGCCTGTTTTTGCCGTGGGGGATGCACAAGCGCGGGGTTTGTCCGCGGTGTTGGGCATCCCCTGTTTTGCGGTTACGCATCAGGAAGGCCATGTCCGGGCGGCTCTGCTGAACTCGGGCTTGCAGGATACGGAGTTTCTGGCTCTGCACCTTTCCGGGGGTACTACGGAAGTGTTGTGCTGCAGGAATGAAGATATTGATTGCCTGGGGGGGACGCTGGATCTGCATGCAGGCCAATTGGTGGACAGAGTCGGCGTCGCGCTGGGATTGCCCTTTCCGTGCGGCCCATACCTGGAAAAACTGGCCCTTCAAGGGCATGCGTGTCATCTGCTTCCCGTGAGCATGGCGGATGAAGACCTACATTGCCATCTATCTGGTGCGGAAACCAAGGCTCTGCAATGGGCAGATCAAGGCGAAAAGGCCCCGGAAGATATCGCTGTGGAGGTATACGACTTTTTGGCCCGGACGATAGCCCGGTTGATTGCAGGGGCAGGGGGGAAAACAGGGCTCAAAAAGATTCTGGCTGCCGGAGGCGTGGCGTCCTCGCCGCTGTTTCGGAAAATGCTCAAGGAAAGGTTGTTTCAAAAAGACCCGGAAGCGATGCTTTATTTTGGCGAACCTGCCTATTCAGGCGATAATGCCGTGGGCGTGGCCTTATTGGGGCTTTCCCGGTATCTTCAAATGCAGACCACAAAGGAGGAGCAAGATGGCGGCACAATTGATTGAAGGGAAATCCCTATCCCTCTCCCTGAAGGAAAAGATTAAGGAACAAGTGGAAAAGCTTGCTTTGGCAGGCGTTGTTCCGGGCCTGACGGTGATACTGGTAGGGGAAGACCCGGCCAGCCAAATTTACGTGCGAAACAAGGAAAAAGGCTGCGAGCAGGTAGGCATTGCCTCCCAAACGATCCGTATGCCAGAGGATACGACCCAGGAACAGCTGGAAGCTGAAATCACCCGGCTGAATAAGGATGAGAATGTAGACGGCATCCTGGTGCAGCTGCCGCTGCCAAAACATCTTGACGAGGCGGCCGCGCTTTCCCTGATCCTCCCCGAAAAGGATGTGGACGGATTCCACATCTACAACACAGGCAAGCTTTTCAATGGGCAAGACACCGTTGTTGCCTGTACGCCCAAGGGTGTTATGGAGATGATTCATACCACCGGGGTTTCCTTGGCGGGGAAGGAAGCAGTGGTGGTAGGCCGAAGCAACAATGTGGGAAAACCCATCGCTATACTGCTGCTTCAGGAAAATGCCACCGTCACCGTGTGCCATTCCAAGACGAAAGATTTGGCTTCCCACACCCGCCGGGCGGATATTCTTGTGGCGGCGGTGGGCAGGGCTAGGTTTATAACGGCCGATATGATTAAGCCCGGCGCCGTTGTCATTGATGTGGGCATCAACCGCGTGGATGGCAAGGTGATGGGAGATGTGGATTTTGAAGGTGCCAAAGAGGTAGCAGGATATATCACTCCTGTTCCCGGCGGCGTGGGGCTCTTGACGGTGACCATGCTCCTTGCCAATACGGTGGAGCTGGCAGGCCGGCGATTGGCCAGGATGCAGAATGAAAACGCTTGACCGGGCTTTGTCGGTAGGGGAATTGAATGAGTATGTCCGGCGCATGCTGGCCGCGGACGGGCTGCTGCAGCACATCTCCCTCCAGGGGGAGATCAGCAACTTCAAGCGCCATTCTTCCGGGCATTGGTATTTTTCCCTGAAGGATGAATTGAGCCGCATCAATTGTGTCATGTTCCGGCAGAACAATCTGGCTGTGCGTATCATGCCCCAGGATGGCATGCAGGTGGTATTGACGGGCAGCGTAAGCCTTTTTGTAAGGGACGGCGTGTATCAATTTTATGCGGAGGGTATGCGCCAGGACGGCTTGGGGGATCTTTATCTGCGCTTTGAGCAATTAAAGGCGCGATTGCAAAAGGAGGGGCTGTTTGATGCCGCTCATAAGCGGCCGCTGCCACTCTTGCCGCAAAAGGTGGGCATTGTAACCTCCCGGACCGGGGCCGTGCTCCATGATATCTGCCAGGTGGCCTGGCGGCGCTTTCCCGGAATCCCGCTTGCCCTTTTCCCCGTAGCAGTGCAGGGGGAAGGTGCGGCAAATGAGATCGCGCAGGGGATTCAGGTATTGGGAAGCATGCCGGGCATGTCGGTTATCATTGTGGGCAGGGGCGGCGGTTCCATGGAGGACCTGTGGGCCTTTAATGAGGAAATCGTGGCCAGGGCGATTTACAATTGCCCGGTTCCGGTTGTTTCCGCCGTTGGCCATGAGACAGATTTTACCATTGCCGATTTTGTAGCTGATATGCGGGCGCCTACCCCTTCGGCGGCGGCTGAGGTTACGGTACCGGTGAAAACGGACTTGCTGGAAACGTTAAGGCAAATGCAGACGGCTATGGAAAGCGCGGCGGAAAAATGCCTTTTGACACATAGGGGAAATATGCTTCTTCTGAAAAACCGCCTGCAAGCCTGCCATCCGCAAGCGCTTTTGCACCATGTGTCTGAGCGGAAGTCATTTTACAAAGGTACGATGGATTTGCTTATGCAATCTTACCTTCAGCAAAAAAAGCGGGCGGTTGATACCTTGGGTGCGACGCTTGCTGCACTCGGCCCGCAAAAAGTGCTGAACAGGGGCTATGCTATTGCCATGCAGGCAGGGGTGCCCGTTGCCTCCGTTGGAAACGTGGAGATAAATCATCCCATTCAAGTGATCCTTGCGGATGGGCAAGTGCATGCCCAAGTGCTTCATACAGAAAGGGGATTGCCTTTTGACCGGACAAAAGCAAGAGACGTTTGAGGACATTTTGGAAAAGCTGGATGGCCTTGTAAAGAAGATGGAAGCGGGCAACCTCCCTTTGGAGGAGATGCTGAAGGATTATGAAGCGGGCACCGCACTCTTGGACAAGCTGCAAAAGCAGTTGGAGACCGCCGAAAAAAGGCTTGCCCAGGTACGCATCGAAAATGGTAAACCAATAGAGGAGCCTGCGGAGTATCAGCCATGAACGAACAATATGAGGCCTACCGCTGTCTTGTGGAGAAGGCGCTGGCTCGTGCCGTTTCCGGGGAGAATACCAAAGGTAAGATTCCGATGCTTTTAACAAAGGCCATGGAGTACAGCCTGCTTGCAGGCGGAAAGCGCCTGCGGCCGGTGCTTCTTCTTGCGGCTTATGCTTTAAGAGAAACGGATGTGGCACAGGCGATCCCGTATGCTGTGGGGCTGGAAATGATCCATACCTATTCCCTGATCCATGATGATTTGCCTGCCATGGATGATGATGATTTGCGCCGGGGCAGACCAACCAACCATAAAGTGTTTGGGGAAGCCATGGCGATTTTGGCGGGGGATGGGCTGCTTAATATGGCTTATGAAACCATGCTGGCCCAGGCGGTTCGCCTTGGGACCCGGGAGGCTGTGACGGCTGTCGAAGCCATTGCACGCCGGGCAGGGGTTTCGGGCATGGTGGCCGGGCAGGTGCTGGACGTCACTTCCGAGGACCTTGTGCCGGACATGGATTTGGTAGCCAATATCCACCGTTTAAAAACAGCCGACTTGATTACCGCGCCGATGGAAGGGGGTCTTCTGCTTGCCGGAGCCGGCAAGGCGGAAGTGGACGCAGGCATCGCCTACGGTCAGCATTTGGGCCTGGCTTTCCAAATTATCGATGATTTATTGGACCTTACGGGAGAAGAAAAACTTTTAGGCAAGCAAGTGGGTACGGACGAAAAGAACGGCAAACTTACCTGGCCCGGATGCGTGGGGCTTGAAAAATCCCGGCAGGATGCCCGGGAGCATGTGGATCTGGCGGTAAAGGCGCTGGAAATGTTTGAACAGAAGGGAAACTTTCTGACTGCTCTTGCGCAAAGCACGCTGAACCGGGTACAATAAATACTGTTTCACGGTGATAATACGGGCAGAGGCGGTTGTTGGATTGCATAATGTAGCCGAAATCTTACAGAACAAGATTCTTATTTGTGCCTTAACGGCTTGGTTTACTGCCCAGGCGCTGAAGGTGCCTATCTACTGGATGGTTGAACACGAGTTTAACTGGCGCAGGTTTTTTGGTTCGGGTGGCATGCCCAGCTCCCATACCGCTTTGGTGGTGTCGCTTGGCACGATGGTCGGGTTGAATATGGGGTTTGCCTCTGCGGAATTTGCCATTGCCTTTGCGCTTGCGATTATTGTGATGTATGATGCCGCGGGGGTACGGCGGGAAACAGGTACCCAGGCGGCTGTGATTAACCAAATCCTGCACGATGTATTGGTGGACGGAAAGCCCATTTCAGAGGAAGAACTGAAGGAACTGATTGGTCATACACCGCTGGAGGTTTTTGCCGGCGCAGTATTGGGACTGATCGTTACGGGATTGTTTTTACTGTAAAGAAAAAGCGCAAGGAGGAAAACAAATGGATCACTTTATGGAAGAAATCGTGATCAAGAAAAACAGAACGCTGGAGGATCTTTTGTATGTGGCTTCGGCAATAGCCATGGTGCTGATGGCTTTGTTTGCTGTCATGACGCTGCAGGTGATCTTCTACCAATTTGATGTTTTGTCCCTGGTCTTGGGACTTCTTTGCGCTGGCGGGGCGGTGCTGCTCTATTTGCGCAGGGACCGGCTGCGCACCGAGTATGAATATACATTCACCAATGGTGAAATGGATTTTGCCCAAGTGTTCAACAACCAAAAGCGCAAGAATTTGGGCACCATGCGGGTGAAAAATGTAGAGGCTTTCGGACCGGTTACCACCCCTGCGTTTCAGCGCTATATTACCATGCCGGGGGTAAAAAAAGAAAACTGGTTTTTAAATCGGGGAGCGGAGCTGTATTATTTCTACTTTGCCAAGGAAGGCCAAAAGCGGATGATAATCATTGAACCTTCCCAGGAGATGGTAGACATGATCAAAAAATATATACCAAGAGGCGCCTATCAGGCGTAGAAAACGGATGATTTATGCAAGCGTATCTGGACAATAGCGCCACCACCAGACCGACAGATCAAGTGATTGGCGCCATGGCGGAGTCTATGCGGGAAGGGTTTTACAATCCCTCCTCCCCCTATGGGCCCGCGCTGCAGGCGGAGAAAGAGGTGACCGCCTGCCGGGAAGCGGTTGCCGCTTCCTTGGGTGTTTCGGCTGCGGAGGTGGTCTTTACTGCCGGTGGAACCGAAGCGGATAACCTAGCCATATTAGGGTATCTGGCATCCTGTAAAAAGCCGGGAAAAGTATTATATACCGCCGTGGAACACCCCGCTGTGGCGGAAAGCTGCAAGGTGGCGGAGCGGATGGGCCATACGGCAAAAAGTATCCCTGTTTTAACGGACGGCACGGTGGATTTGATGGCTCTTAGGGAGCTGTTGGATGCAAGCGTGCTGCTTTTGTGCATCATGCAGGTGAATAATGAGACGGGGGCCATCCAGCCTCTGGAGGAGGTCGCCGCGCTGCGGGACAAATTATGCCCGGATGCCATATTGCACGTGGATGGTGTACAGGGCTATCTGCGCATTCCTTTGTCCATTCCCAAGCTTGGCATCCAGTCCTATGCATTAAGCGCACACAAGATTCATGGCCCAAAAGGAGTAGGCGCTTTGGTGTTTCACAAGGATCATAAGGTTGTGCCAAGAATGTGGGGCGGCGGCCAGGAGCGGGGAATACGCTCCGGTACGGAAAATACGCCTGGGATTGCCGGGTTGCGCTGTGCTGTGGAAAATTATCCAGCAGACGCGGCGGAGCGTATGGGGGAATTGAAAAAACTTCTGTATGAGACGATTACGGAGCATATCCCCGCGGCCCGGATCAATGGTCCGGCTCTATCCAGCCCATACTCCGCTCCCCATATTTTAAATCTTTCCATTCCACCGGTGCGATCTGAAACCATGCTGTATGCCCTTGCCGGACAGGGGGTATATGTGGGTATGGGTTCGGCCTGTTCTTCCCGCAAGCAAAAGATATCCGAAACACTGCGGGCTATGCATGTGCCAAAGGATGCGGCGGAAAGCGCCATACGCTTTAGCCTTTCCCCCTTTACAACCCGGGAGGAAGTGCTGTATGCCGCCGGTGCGCTGCTCGAGCAATATCAGGACTTGTCCAAATACTGCCGAAGGTAAACTTTTAAGAAAAGCATGCAAGGAGAAACCCATATGCGTGAGGTGCTGTTAGTCAAGTTTGGAGAGATTTATTTAAAGGGACAAAACCGTCCTTACTTTTTGCGTATGCTGGTAGACCGCATCAAGGAAGCGGTTCAAGGTACGGGCGGCCGCGTGTGGCTTCATGACAGCCGTATATTTGTAAGTGACATGGATGATATGCAATCCTGTATCCAGCGGGTCAGCCATGTGTTCGGCGTTCACTCCCTCTGCCCTGCCATCGAGATGGAGAAGGGTGATTTTAACGCTCTATGTCAGAAAGCGGCAGAGATGATGGCCGACAAGACTGGCACCTTCAAAGTGGATGCCCGCCGTTCCGACAAGCGCTATCCTTTGGACTCACCCGCCATTCACAGGGAGATGGGGGAATACATACTGGAGCATGTACCGGCGCTGAAAGTGGACGTGCACCATCCCAACCATACTTTGCATGTAGAAATCCGGGATATGGCATACTTGTACGGGGAGCCTATCCAGGCGGTTGGCGGCATGCCCGTCGGCACAAACGGCAGGGCGACACTTCTTTTATCCGGCGGCATCGACAGCCCGGTGGCGGGCTATATGATCGCCAAACGCGGGGTTAAAATCAACGCGGTTCACTTTCATTCATACCCCTATACAAGCGACCGTGCCAAGGAAAAGGTGTTGTCCCTTGCGCGAATCCTCTCCCAGAGCCTGTGCGGCATCAGGGTACATGTGGTACCTTTTACCAGGATTCAGATGGAGATCCATGAAAAATGCCCTGAAACCTATACCACCCTCATTATGCGCAGGTTTATGATGCGCATTGCTCAGGAGGTGGCGAATAGGGAACGGGCTCAGGCTTTGATTACCGGGGAAAGCATCGGTCAAGTAGCCAGTCAAACCATGGAAGCGCTGCAATGCACCAATGAGGTGGTAGACCTGCCTGTTTTCAGACCTCTGATCGGCTTTGACAAGCAGGAGATCATTGATGTGGCAAACCGCATCGGCACCTTTGAAACTTCTTCCTTGCCCTATGAGGATTGCTGCACCGTGTTTACACCACGCCATCCTGCTACAAAGCCCAAGATGGATATTATCCTAAAGGGAGAAGAGGCGCTGGATGCGGAAAGCCTGATCAAAGAGGCATTGGAAGGCATGGAAATTGTAGATTTGTGAGCCTCTCATCACATTGCCTGTATGACAAGCAATAGTCCTAAACCTGGTACGCCCAGGGTGCCTACGGCCAGTGCCGTCAGAGGATTGATGCCTAAAAACAACCCAAAGGGAGTGGCAATCAGATTCCATACCGCAAGTACCGCTGCTCCCAGCAAGCCCCGCTCCAACAGCCTCCATGCCGGCTTGAAGGGAGGGATTTTCATCCCGATCAGATAGATTGCCAGCATCACCGCACCAAGAAAGCCGGTAATGACAAGCCTTTCGACAATCATGGGATCGCCCTCCTTTTTCTTAGAAATTGTATGCAGGGAAAATGAGAAAGTGACAGAAAAAAGAACCTGGATTTTGTGAAAAATTTGTCATAAAAATGCTTGCAGATTTCCAATAGCCGTTGTATAATCGTGTGGGACGAAAATGGTCAAGTGGGACACTTTAGGCCCGCCGGAGGGGATGGAATGCAGGCAAATTTTTTGGAACTCATGCAGAAGCTTGCCCCAGACCTGGCCCGGGAAATGGCCCGGCGAGCACTGGTTTTGGAGCGGATAGCCGCCCTTCAGCCGGTTGGCCGCCGGCAGTTGTCCGCCAGGTTAAACCTGCCGGAGCGGGAAGTGCGGGCATTGGCAGGCGTCCTCAAAGAGGAAGGATTCATCAACCTGGATGCGGCGGGAATGACGCTGACCCAGGCGGCTGAATCCGTTCTGCCGGGAGCGAGGGAGTTCAGCCGGGCCATGCGGGGCCTGACCACGCTGGAAACGGCTTTGAGCAAGGCGCTCAATGTACCCCGTGTTTTTGTGGCAGCAGGCAATGCGGATGAGGAACCCCACGTGCTTCATGATGTGGGCCGGATGGCAGCCCAACATTTGCGGCTGATCCTGCAAAGCGGAGACACCCTGGCGGTAACCGGGGGCGGAACCATGGCTGAAGTGGCCCGGGCTATGCAGCCATCTTCACCGCTCAATGTGATGGTGGTGCCTGCCAGAGGCGGTATGGGCCGTACGGTGGAGACACAAGCCAATACCTTGGCGGCGGATATCGCCAGGAGATTGGGAGGCCATCATCGGCTGATGCATCTGCCCGACCATATGGACGCATCGGCCATGCAGGAAATGCTAAAGCTTCCTGAAGTCAAGGAGACCATGGAACTTTTGCAGCGGGCGGACGTGATCCTTCACGGCATTGGCCGTGCGGATGAGATGGCCAAGCACCGTCATTTGTCTGTCAGCCTTACCCGCAAGCTGCTATCCCAGGGCGCGGTGGCGGAAGCCTTTGGGTACTATTTCGACCGGAAGGGCAGCTGCCTGTACAATGCCTCCAGTGTGGGGGTGGACTTAGGCAGGCTGAAGCCTAACTGCCTGATGGTGGCGGTGGCGGCTGGAGAACGCAAGGCGGAGGCCATGATTGCTGTTTTGCGCCATTACCGTCACGAAATGCTGGTGACCGACGAGGGGGCAGCCAGAAGCATTCTTTCTCTTTTGGATATGCAGGAATCACCCCCTCAGCAGTAGAAGAACTTGGGGATTACCAAAAGCAAATTTCATATAAGGAGTGTGTACCATGGCGAAAAAGACGATTGAGGACATTCAGGTTTCCGGGAAAAAGGTGCTTGTCCGCTGTGATTTCAACGTACCGCTGGATGAGAACAACATCATTACCGATGAAAACCGTATCCGTGGCGCGTTGCCCACAATCCGTTATTTGGCAAAAAATGGTGCCAGGGTCATCCTCTGCTCTCATTTGGGGCGGCCCAAGGGCGGCTTTGACATGAAGTATTCCTTAAAGCCCGTTGCAGTGCGTTTGACGCAGTTGTTGGGCCAGGAAGTCAAGTTGGCAGACGACGTAATCGGCCCCTCTGCCCAGAAACTTGCTTCCGAGCTAAAGGACGGCGACGTGATGATTTTGGAAAACGTCCGTTTCCATAAGGAAGAAGAAAAGAACGATCCTGAATTTGCCAAAGCCCTGGCCTCTCTGGCTGAAATCTATGTGAATGATGCATTTGGTACGGCACACCGGGCTCATGCTTCCACCGAAGGTGTGGCTCACTATCTGCCTGCCGTGGCTGGCTACCTCATCGGCAAAGAATTGTCCATCATGGGCAAGGCCCTGGAAAACCCGGAGCGCCCCTTTGTTGCAATCCTGGGCGGTGCCAAGGTTTCCGACAAGATTGGCGTCATCAATAACCTTCTGGAAAAGGTGGATGTGCTCATTATCGGCGGCGGTATGTCCTACACCTTCCAAAAAGCGCTGGGCGGCCATATTGGCAAATCCCTGCTGGAAGCGGACAAAGTCGAACTGGCCAAGGAACTTATGGAGAAGGCCAAGCAAAAGGGCGTGAAGCTGCTCTTGCCCGTGGACAATGAGGCTGGTGACAAGTTCTCCAACGATGCGATGCGCATCACTGTTCATTCCAAAGAGATTCCCGAGGGATTTGAGGGAATGGATATCGGACCCAAGACCCAGGTGATCTTCGCCAATGAGATTTCTCAGGCCAAGACGGTCATTTGGAACGGACCGATGGGCGTGTTCGAATTTGAAAACTTTGCTACCGGAACAAGGGCGATCGCTAAGGCAATGGCTGAGTGTGAAGGCGTGACCATCATTGGCGGCGGCGACAGCGCGGCTGCGGTGGAGCAGATGGGCTATGCAGCAAAAATGACACATGTATCCACTGGCGGCGGTGCCTCGCTGGAATATCTGGAAGGTAAAGTTCTCCCCGGCGTGGATGCGCTGAACGACAAATAATTGGGAGAACGCCAGGGGCAGAGCCCCTGGCGTTTCCCTGTAACCATTCATATGCAGGAAAGAGGAACAGCAACATGCGTACTCCAATTATTGCAGGAAACTGGAAGATGAACAAAACCCCGGCGGAAGCCGCACAGCTTGTTGAAGAGTTAAAACCTTTGGTAAAGGATGCTGCCTGTGACGTGGTCGTCTGCGTGCCTGCGGTTGATTATGCCGCGGTGAAAGAGGCGGCGAAGGGATCGAATATCCATTTAGGCGCGCAAAATGTTCATTGGAAGGAATCCGGCGCCTTTACGGGAGAGCTTTCGGCTGATATGCTCAAAGCTTCGGGTGTAGAATATGTGATCATCGGCCACAGCGAACGGCGGCAGTTTTTTGGGGAAACGGATGCCTCTGTTAATTTGCGGGTAAAAGCAGCGATGGCTGCGGGGTTGAAAGTTATTTTGTGCGTAGGGGAAATGAAGGCCGAGCGGGAAGCGGGCTACACCGATGCGTTGGTGGAATATCAAACCCTGATTGCATTGACCGGCCTTACCAAAGAACAGGTAGAGCAGGTTGTTATCGCTTATGAGCCTGTTTGGGCTATCGGCACCGGGCTTGTGGCTACCGATGAACAGGCAAACGAAACCATTGGGGTGATTCGTGCAGCGCTTGACCGCAAGTATGGGAAAAGCGTGTCAGACAAGGTACGGATCCAGTATGGCGGCAGCATGAATCCGGGCAATGTGAAAGGCCTTATGGTCCAGCCGGAGATAGACGGCGGCCTGATCGGCGGCGCATCCCTCAAGGCTGCAGATTTCGCTAAAGTGGTCTGTTTTGACAAGTAAGCCCAATAGGCATCGGAAAGGATTTACCAATACATGAACAAAACCATGACAGCCCTGATCATTATGGATGGTTTTGGCCTGAATCCCGAGCATGAAGGCAATGCCATCTATCAGGCGGGCACACCGCATTTGGACAAGCTGATGGCCCAATATCCCCATACGCAACTGGGAGCCAGCGGTATGGATGTAGGTCTGCCGGACGGGCAGATGGGCAACAGTGAAGTGGGCCATCTGAACATGGGTGCAGGGCGTATAGTTTATCAAGAACTGACCCGTATTACCAAAGACATTCAAGACGGCGTTTTCTTCGAAAAGGAAGCGCTGGTCTGGGCTATGGATGAAGCCGAAAAAAGCGGCAAAGCATTGCATCTCATGGGCTTGGTCAGCGATGGCGGCGTTCATAGTCATAACACCCATTTGTATGCCCTGTTGGAAATGGCGAAAAAGCGGGGGCTGAAAAAGGTGTTTGTCCATTGCTTCCTGGACGGGCGGGACGTTCCCCCCACCAGCGGCATCGAATACGTGCGCGAATTGGATGAAAAGATTCGGGAAATCGGCGTAGGGGAAATTGCCACGGTCATGGGCCGCTATTGGGCCATGGACAGGGATAACCTGTGGGACCGGGTGAAAAAGGCCTACGACGCCATGGTATTGGGCAAAGGCCAGGCGGAAGCGGAAAACGCCATCCAGGCGGTGGAGCAAAGCTATGCCCTGGGTGAAAATGATGAATTTGTCAAGCCCACTGTGGTCTTAAAAAATGGAAAGCCCACCGCAGTGATTTCGCGGGACGATTCCGTGGTGTTCTTCAACTTCCGGCCTGACCGGGCGCGGCAATTGACCCGCACATTTATACAGCCGGATTTTGATGGCTTTGCCCGGGAGACAGGATATTTTCCTGTGCGCTTTGTGAGCATGACCCAGTATGATGAAACCTTTACGGGCCTCAAAATCGTCAACGGCCCGGAGTCCATGGCAAACACGCTGGGTGAATATCTTGCCATCCTTCATAAAACACAGCTTCGTATTGCGGAAACCCAAAAGTATGCCCACGTAACCTTCTTTTTCAATGGCGGCGTGGAAAAGCCCAACGATGGGGAAGACCGGGTATTGATCCCTTCCTCCAAAGTAGCTACTTTTGATATGAAGCCGGAAATGTCCGCTTATGAAGTAACGGAAAAGGCGCTGGAGCTGATCGAGGCGCAAAAATACGATGTGATGATTCTCAACTTTGCCAACTGCGATATGGTAGGCCATACCGGTATCATGGAAGCTGCTGTGACGGCTGTGAAAACCGTGGATGAATGCGTAGGCAAGGTCGTAGAAGCTATCTTGAAGAATGGCGGCAGGGTATTTGTAACTGCGGACCATGGCAATGCAGATCAGATGGTGGACCCGGTAACGGGCGAACCTTTTACTGCGCATACCACAAATCCTGTACCTTTTATCGCGGTAGGGCCTGAGTTTGTGAGAAAAGCTTTGCGTTCAGGCGGCCGTCTGGCGGATATCGCGCCCACAATGCTGGATAGTATGGGCCTTGATGTTCCAAACGAAATGACCGGAAAATCCTTGATCAAATAGTGCTTAAGCTTATATCGGGATGATCTAAATAAGACTGCCTTCCAGTCATGATTCCATGGCTGGAAGGCAGCTTTTTGAAAAGGGTATGCCATTTGTGTCAATCGTCTCCCTGGGCAAGGTTGTTGGCATAGGTCTGCAAAGAGGCAAAGGAATTGATATTGTCCGACCGTTGGCGGATAGCCTCCTGAATGTAGCCGGGCAGAGAAGAATAAAAGGATGCGGCCTTTGGATCGGCGGCCAACAGATAGCTTAAACCGGGATACTTTTTCATCCATCCACCTCCATGTTTTGCCGAAAAAATTCGGCTGTCTTCTGTAGGTTTTTACAAGGTGCATGGCTTTATGCAAAACTCATAAAATCCATGAACGCCTTGCCTCATATTTCATATTCCGGTATAATCAAGAAGCTGACTTTTCAGTGAAGGGAGGCAGGAGAGGCGGAAGGCCTTTCCGGCATATGATGCCGATCGTATCCTACTGCAAAAAATGCAAGGAAGAAGTACCGCCTGCGGAAGTATGCACCCTTTGCGGAAGATCGCTCCCGGCTTCCAGCATGCGGTTAAGCTGGGCTTACACATACGCCCCTGTTATGGATTGGATTCGCTGGAGTATGATTTTACGCATCATGCTGCCGGTTCTTTTGGTGCTGATCGGGCTGATCTTGGGGCTGGAGGCGCTGCTTCATGGCACAATAGGCGTACAGGCCTTATGGGCGCAAGGGTTGATGAGGGTTATTTTGTGGATTACAGCGGCGATGGGGGCCGGAGTTTTTTTCGTACTCTTACTTCAGGGAAAAGAGGAAATCCGCTTCGTAATCGATCAAAAAGGAGTCCATGCGAAAACATATTTGCTGCGCCCTTCTGCTATAAAGTATTGGCTGCGCATGCAGCCTGTGCCCGCTTGGCTGAATAGCGGGAAAGAACCACTGCCTGTAGGAGAAAAGGATGTTGCCTGGCAGGAACTCCGACGGGTGCAGGGATGGCCCGATAAAGAGATCATCCTGCTTTATGCGCCGCGCTGGTGGCTTTCCATGGCACTATACTGCCTGCCGGGTACCTATGAAGAAGCGGTGCAGTTTATATATGATCATGTAAAGAAACGCTCACAGGTCAAAATGGCGGTCCCACCGCAGCTGCCGGAGGAACCTCCATTCCCTTTAACTTAAATATTACGTAAATATTAAGAAATTCTATTGACATGATAAGAAATATGCCATAAAATAGTATTATCCATGATAATCTGGTCAAGGAGGGGTTGTCCCATGTGCCGGAGGCAGGGAGCAAAGAAAGGGCGGCAGCGGGCAGGTCTTTTTTTCTGTATCGGGCTGCTTTTATTTTGGGCTTGCATGCCGACGTCTTTGGCGGCGGCTACCTATCCATACACCACCACTACCAATGATTCGGTGAATATGCGCAGAAGTGCCTCCGGTACTTCCGTCGTTTTGGAAAGGCTGGATGAAGGCCAGGAGATCGTCGTGCAGGGCGAATCCGGAAGCTATTTTAAGATTACCTTTAATGGCCGTACCGGCTATGTAATGAAAAAGTATGTAAATGCTTTGGGCGGGAGTTCAACTACGGCGCCCCAGGCTACCAGCACTACTAATACCGTTACCGGCTATCCCTATCAAACCACAACAAAGGACAGCGTCAATCTGCGTAAATCAGCGTCTACGACCGCTATCATTCTGGACAGGCTTCCTGAAGGCGCGGAACTTACGGTTCAGGGCGTTTCGGGGGATTTCCTGAAGGTGGTCTATGAGGGGCAAACGGGTTACGTGATGGCGGAATATATCAACGTGAAAACGATCGCATCCGCAAACGCAACCCCTGCTCCAACACCGAAGCCCTCATCAAGCAATAACTATACGGCGCTTCAAAAAGGATCAAACGGGACACAGGTGCGTGCGCTTCAGCAAGCGTTGATCGAATTGGGCTTCCTTACCGGCTCAGCGGACGGCCAGTTTGGTGCACAAACAGAAACAGCGGTAAAAGCCTTTCAAACAAAGAACAGCCAATCTGCAAGCGGCGTTGCCGACAGCTCTATGCAAACATTGCTATATGAGGAAAAGCCGCTTAATAGCAAGGGAAAGGCTACGCAAGTAATGACATTGGCTCCGATTGCTGGAATTACGATGCGGCTTAACAACACCGGCGATGCGGTGGTAACCCTGCAGGAAAAGCTGAAGGCTTTGGGATACTATACGGGAACTGCAAACGGTGTTTATACAAGCGATACCATGGCAGCAGTCAAGGTCTTTCAGCAGAAAAACGGCTTGGGAACAGACGGCTTGGCAGGGAATCAGACGCAAACCAAACTGTATAGCCAGGATGCGCTGCCTGCCAGTGCGGTAGTCACTGTCACTCCGCTACCTGTTCCCACTCCGCCCAGTGTGACGGTGCGCCAGGGTGATACAGGCGATGCTGCCAAAACAGTGCAGCAGAGATTGAAGGACCTGGGCTATCTGAGCGGCGCAGTAGATGGCAAATTTGGTGCAGCCAGCGCGAATGCATTGAAATCCTTCCAGAAGAGCCATGGGCTTACACAGGACGGCGTTGCCGGTGCGGCAACGCAAACCGTCTTATTTAGTGTCAATGCGCTGAAAGCCGGTGCAACGGCAACCCCGGCGGTTACGGCAACACCTGCTCCCACACCGCTTACCCAGGATAATGTCATCGTTATCCAAAGCGGAACCAAAGGTGTTCCCGTGTTGAATCTGCAAAAGCGTCTTACGGAACTGGGATATTATTCTGCGCGGATGGATGGGGAGTATCTGGCTACTGATATAGCCGCCGTTCGTGCTTTCCAAAGCGCAAACGGTATCAAGGTAGACGGCATTGCGGGCTTTTCAACCCAATCCATTTTATACAGCGCTGCAGCTATAGGACCCAATACAACAGCTGTTCCTGCTTCCACGGCAACGCCAGTTCCCGGCAGCATGACAACGCTGCGCCAGGGAGACAGCGGCAGTGAAGTGATTGCGCTGCAGGCAAGGCTGATTGCCCTTGGATTCTTAACCGGTAAGGCGGACGGCAAGTATGGCATGGCTACGGCATCGGCTGTAGTGGCGTTCCAACGGGCCAACGGCCTGGTCCGGGATGGCGTGGCAGGTCCGACTACGTTGACCAAGTTATATGCTACAGGTGGCGTATCCACCGCTCCGGCAGCGACGCCTACCGCGACGATTACCATTTTAAAGCAAGGGGATGTCAATAGCGCAGTAAAGACTTTGCAGACGAGCCTGATCAATTTGGGCTATCTGTCCGGTTCGGCTGACGGAAGCTTTGGTCTGCAGACATACCTGGCACTGCGTGCTTTCCAGTCTCGAAACAATTTGACAGCGGATGGAATTGCCGGGCAACAGACGCTACTTCTCCTATCCAGTTCCAATGCCAAGCCTGCGGAAACGGTGCCAGGCGCAACTGCTACACCCAAGCCTACCGCTCCGGCTGATGTGACCCCCAAGGCTTCTCAGGTGCGTTATGCCAACTGGTATACGGAAATTCGCAGCAGATGCAGAACGTATCCCTACGCAACGGTTTATGATTTCTCAACCGGAATCAGCTGGAAGGTACATATGTTCAGCATCGGTGCGCATGCTGATTCAGAGCCTGTATCAGCAGCCGATACGGCGAACATGAACAAGGCCTTTGGCGGGAAAACAACATGGACACCCAAAGCAGTGTGGGTTATCATGAGCGACGGAAGAATCTATATGGCATCCACCCATAATACACCGCATGGCGTGGATCACAATACCTCCAATAACTTCGCGGGCCATCTGTGCATCCACTTCCCGAGAACGCTTGCGGAAGTGCAGGCAATCGGCGATTATGCCACAGCTCATCAAAAGGCTATTGACCTGGGGTGGCAGGCCACTCAGAATATGATTAAGTAAACGGTAGGAATACCAAAAGAAAGAGCGTTATGTCGGCGCTCTTTCTTAGCGTGTCGAAAAAGTGGCTGCGCCGCTTTTTCGAAGCTGCACCCTTCACCTGTGAGCTATGCTCACGGCTGGCGAAGGGTGTAAGGAAACCTTGCTGCGCAAGACTTCCGAAATCGACGTATACGCCGCCGATTTCGGATTTATAGTCGGAGGGGGTGCCCCTCCGACACCTTCCAGAGGTTTTTTGACAGTCTGAGAAAGAGCGCTATGTCGGCGCTCTTTCTTTTTTGCTGTCGCAGATACAACGTC
>JAEVYX010000005.1 GCA_023392515.1 Bacillota bacterium
ACGCCGCCGATTTCGGATTTATAGTCGGAGGGGGTGCCCCTCCGACACCTTCCAGAGGTTTTTTGACAGTCTGAGAAAGAGCGCTATGTCGGCGCTCTTTCTTTTTTGCTGTCGCAGATACAACGTCAAGGCATATCTGATTTCCTTTGATCATGCGTGTTAAGACAACATTCAAAATGAAAAGTATGCGATGCTTGTAATCGTATATCGTAAGACTAAAAAACTATATCGTAATCATCTCCACAAACGCATCAATACAAAAGAGACCGCCGGATCTTGCCGGCGGTCTAAACGAGACATGAAATTGTTTATACAAAGGGGATGGGGGATTATTCTACATCCTGCAATGCTGCATATCCTTCCTCACCGGTTCGTACCTTGATAACATTTTCCACATCGTATACGAAAATCTTGCCGTCACCAATATGCCCGGTGTACAGTACCTTTTTTGCAGTTTCAATCACGGTGCGGACAGGTACTTTACACACTACGATGTCTATCTGAATCTTTGGCAGCAGATCAAATTCCACCGCAACACCCCGGTAATACTCTGGCTTGCCCTTTTGCATGCCGCAACCAAGCACCTGAGTGACAGTCATACCGGTAATGCCGATTGATTCCATAGCGTTCTTTAGCGTATCAAATTTGTTTTGCTTGGTAACAATGGTGACCTTGGTCATTTTCACATCGGAACCGGTGGCCTTCTTTTCTGTGGCAAGCACTACGGGTACGGCTTCATCCATCGTGACGCCGGCAGTGGCGGCGGTTACGGTTTCAGATGGCATACCGGTGGGCAGCATTGCACCCACTACGGGAGCTGGCATAAAATCTGCATAGGCGGATGCCAGGCCATGTTCTTCAATATCCAAGCCAACGATCTCTTCCTCCGGAGAAACACGAAGGCCTATCGTCTTTTTAATTGTGAGGAATACAATGGTCATGGTGACTGCCACCCAAGCTGCGACGGATGCCACGCCCAGTGCTTGAATGCCAAGCATATGGAAGCCGCCGCCATAGAAAACGCCGCCTTCCAGCGCGAAAAATCCGGTGAGGATGGTGCCCGCAGCACCGCACAGGCAATGCACGCCAACTGCGCCTACTGGGTCATCAATCTTCATTTTCCGCTCCACAAACTCAATGCCGAACACGATGATAAAAGCGGAGATAAGGCCGATGAAGAAAGCGCCTACGGGGCTAACAACATCACAGCCGGCGGTGATGGCTACCAAACCGGCTAGAGAACCATTCAAAGTCATGGATACATCCGGCTTTTTATAGCGGATCCAGGTTATTATCAACACTGCAACAGTAGCCACGGCGGCAGCCAGGTTGGTCGTAACGAAAATGTGGCTCATGGATAGGAGTGCCGCGTCTTCAGTGGCGGCTACGGTTGAGCCTCCGTTGAAACCAAACCAGCAGAACCATAGGATGAATACACCCAAGGCACCCAGCGTAATGCTATGACCTAAAATCGCCTTAGGCTTGCCGTCCTTGCCATATTTGCCAATGCGGGGACCTAATATTTTTGCGCCGATCAATGCGGACAAGCCACCTACCATATGAACAGCGGTAGAGCCTGCAAAGTCGTGAAAACCAAGCTGCGCAAGCCAGCCGCCGCCCCATATCCAGTGCCCGGAAATGGGATAGATCACCGCACTGATGATGGCACTATAGACGCAGTAAGAAATGAATTTTGTCCGCTCTGCCATAGCGCCGGATACAATCGTGGCTGCAGTGGCGCAAAAAACCGTTTGGAAGATGACAAAAGCAGTGGTGGGAAAGGTTAGCCCCTTCAAGGCGGCATAGTCACCTTTAATCAGAAAGTCTACAGCGCCGATGATTCCGCCCTGGCTTTGCCCGAACATGAGCCCAAAACCCAAAACCCAGAATACGATTGTACCGATGGCGAAATCCAGCAGGTTCTTCATAATAATGTTGCCTGCATTTTTGGCGCGGGTGAAACCTGTTTCCACCATGGCAAAACCCGCTTGCATGAAGAATACCAGTACAGCGGCTAAAAGAACCCAGATTGTATCCGTCGCCGAGAAGAGCTTTACTGCCTCAGTCATGGTCCTATTCCTCCTCCATTTTTGTCAGGACTCGCAATAAGAAAAATAAATAAGCGAGATCCGATAATAGCAAAAGGCGCGCATGCGGGATATCATCCGCATGCACGCCTTTGTGCGTCGATTGGGGTATGGGGATCAGATGTTGAAGAGCAAATCCCCATAGGTGGGGTAAGGCCAATACTCTTTTGCCACAATGGTTTCCAATTCGTCTGCTACAGCCCGTAGCTCCGCCATGGCGGGAACTAATGTGTCACGGCTGTGCTTGGCGTGGCTGAGCAGGCAATCAAACCCATTTTCGGCAAGAGCATTGGAGAGCGCTTCAATCTTCTTGGTAAGGGAATCACACAGGTAGGACAGCTTCTGAAGCAGTGTTTCTTCGCTGATGCAATTCAACGTGGGCAAAAGTGCTTTTTTGCTCAAAGCCACATCGGCAATGGCTTTGGAATAGGCCAGTGTTGCGGGAAGAATATCCCGACGGGCCATTTCCAGCATGGTGAAGGCTTCAATGCTCAGCACCTTGCAGTAATTCTCCATGAGGATTTCATAACGGCTGTGCATTTCTGTCTCGCTGAATACCTTATGAGCGGTGAAAAGCTTAATGTTCTTTTCGCTTACAAAGTAGGGAAGCGCTTCTACCGTTGAGGTCAAATTGAGCAGCCCGCGCTTTTCTGCTTCAACAACCCAGTCTGCAGAATAGTTGTTGCCATTGAAAATGATGCGGTAGTGCGCTTTGAATTTCTTAACAATCAGGTCCTGCAGCGCTTTGGAGAAGTCGTCGGTCTTTTCCAATTGGTCTGCATACTGTTTCAAAGACTCGGCTACGATGGTGTTTAGGATTACATTGGGGCCGCTGATGGAGAAGGAAGACCCCAGCATCCGGAATTCGAACTTGTTGCCGGTAAAGGCGAAGGGGGAAGTACGGTTACGGTCGGTGGTATCCTTAGGCAGCGGGGGAAGCACATCCACACCAATGGTCAGGTCCTTCTTCCTGTGGCCGTTGTAAGGATTGCCGCTGATGAGGGATTCCACAATTTCCGTCAGTTCTTCGCCCAGGAAAACGGATACGATGGCCGGAGGTGCTTCGTTGGCGCCCAGGCGGTGATCGTTGCCAGCACTGGCAACAGATACCCTCAACAAATCCTGATGCTCGTCAACGGCCTGGAGAACGGCCGCAAGGAACAGCAGAAATTGCGCATTTTCATAGGGCGTCTGACCCGGCTCCAGAAGATTGATGCCTGTGTCCGTAGCCATGGACCAGTTGTTATGCTTGCCGGAGCCGTTTACGCCGGCAAAGGGTTTTTCGTGCAAAAGGCATACCATGCCGAAGCGGTTGGCTATCTTCTTCATCATTTCCATGCACAGCTGGTTGTGGTCGGCTGCCACATTGGTAATGGAGAAAATAGGCGCCAGCTCGTGCTGGGCGGGAGCCACCTCGTTGTGCTCGGTTTTGGCAAGCACACCCAGCTTCCACAATTCCTCGTTCAGCGCATCCATGAATGCCTGAACGCGGGGCTTAATCACGCCGAAGTAATGGTCTTCCAGCTCCTGGCCCTTGGGCGGCTTTGCGCCATACAAGGTACGGCCGGTATAGATAAGGTCTTTGCGCTTTTCATACAGCGCTTTATCAATCAGGAAATACTCCTGCTCCGGCCCTACGGTGGTGATCACATGCTTCGCTTCATCATGGCCAAACAGCTTCAAAACCCGCAAGGCCTGCTTGCTAAGCACTTCCATGGAGCGAAGAAGCGGCGTCTTTTTGTCCAGAGCTTCTCCGCCGTAAGAGCAGAATGCGGTGGGAATGCAAAGCACCTTATCCTTGATAAAAGCGTAGGAGGTTGGATCCCACGCGGTGTAGCCGCGGGCTTCGAAGGTAGCACGCAGTCCGCCGGAGGGGAAGGAGGATGCGTCGGGTTCACCTTTGACCAGCTCTTTGCCGCTGAACTCAAGGATGACGCTGCCACCCTTTACCGGAGTAATGAAACTGTCATGCTTTTCCGCGGTGATACCGGTCATGGGCTGGAACCAGTGGGTATAATGGGTAACACCCTTCTCCACTGCCCAATCTTTCATGGCGTTAGCCACCACGTTGGCCACTTGGGGTTCCAAAGGCTTACCTTCATCGATGGTCTTTAGCAATGCCCGGTAGGTTTCTTTGGGCAGCCGTGCCTGCATGACAGCATCATTGAATACCATACTGCCAAAAAGCTCTCCAAGATTCGCCATATGATTGCCTCCTAGTTATCATTACTCGCTTATGATAAGGGTTTGCTTTCCGTTAGGAATAGCTATAAAAGCAGACAAGGGTGCTGCGAGTATCACTCACAGCGCCCTTGCTGTATGAAGAGCAGTATAGCTTTTTTTTCATCGTATGTCAACCCTGATTTTTAGTTCTTTCTTGTATTCATTTTGCATTTACGTTTGATAGTACTTTCACAAAAATGAAGTGCAGAGAAAAAACATTGCAAAATGCTTGACGTGCTCCCTATCTCATACTATACTATCAACTACCGCGGACAACGGTGTTCTCCGGCAGCTTTGCATCATCATGTGGGCTTTCGGCAAACGCCAATTTGCATGAAGGAGGCAAGCATTATGCAAAATGAGGAAAACCCATTCCAACGACGCGTACAGGGGCCCCGGGAAGGGGAAACACGAATTCCGTCTGGCTGCGCCATTTGCGGCATTTTTTCCCGCTCCGGTAAGCCCATCAATGGTGATGAGTCAATCCGATCCATGATACCTATGCATGATCGTTCTAACGGTTTGGGCGGTGGGTTTGCTGGATACGGCATCTATCCTCAATATAAGGATTATTACGCTTTCCATGTGTTTTATGATGATACGACGTCCAAAGAACTCTGTGAGGAATTTCTGGATCGTCATTATGATATCGCGTCAGCTTCTAAAATTCCCGTGCGTCCTATACCGCAGATCAAAGACGGCCCGCTGATCTGGCGGTATTTTGTGATTCCTCAGCCAACGGAGCTTAACAAAAGCCAGCTGGATGAAAAAGAATTCGTGGCCCGCACCGTACTCCATATCAATGCGAAGGTACAGGGGGCTTACGTTTTTTCAAGCGGGAAAAATATGGGTGTGTTCAAAGGTGTTGGGTATCCGGAGGATATCGGAAGGTATTTTCGCCTGGAGGAGTATGAAGGCACCTGCTGGACGGCTCATGGCCGATATCCCACAAACACGCCCGGATGGTGGGGCGGCGCCCATCCCTTTGCCCTGCTGGATACGACGGTTGTGCACAACGGGGAAATCTCTTCTTATGATGCGAACCGTCGCTGCATGGAGATGTTTGGTTATGACTGCACGCTCCTCACTGATACTGAAGTCATTGCTTATATGTTGGACTATCTGACAAGGCGCCAGGGCTTAACCCTCAAAGAAACCGCCAGCGTGATTGCGGCTCCCTTTTGGACTACTATTGACCATAAGCCGGAAGCGGAGAAAAAGCGCTTGACCTTGTTGCGCAATTTGTACTCCAGCATGCTCATCACCGGACCATTTTCTATATTGGTGGGCTTTGAAAACGGCATGATGGCGCTGAATGACCGGCTGAAATTGCGTTCCATGGTAGTGGGGGAAAAGGGTGACAGGGTGTATGTGGCCAGCGAAGAATGCGCCATCCGCACCCTTTCGCCGGAGCTTGATAAATTCTGGTCGCCCAAGGGTGGGGAAGCCGTTATTTTTACCCGTGAGGAGGTGCTTTAAGGATGCCGGTCAATTTGTTTTATCCAGACTATGAGATTATTCGCAACCGGGACCGGTGCATCACTTGCCGGGTCTGCGAGCGGCAATGTGCCAACCAGGTGCATTCTTATGACGAAGAGATGAAGTGGATGGTGGCTGACGAGACCCAATGCGTAAATTGCCACCGTTGTGTTTCCTTATGTCCTACCCGGGCTTTGAAAATCGTCAAGACCGATCATACCTTTCGGGTAAACGGCAACTGGACGGGAGAAGCCATCACCGATATCTACCGACAGGCTTCCACCGGCGGGGTGCTGCTGTCATCCATGGGTACGCCAAAGGAGTATCCTGTTTACTGGGATAAAATTCTGATCAATGCTTCCCAGGTGACCAACCCTTCCATCGATCCCCTGCGGGAGCCCATGGAAACAAAGGTCTTCCTGGGTGCCAAGCCGGATGCTATTGAGCGGGATGCCCAGGGGAATCTTGTGGATAATCTGCCCCCCCAATTGCAGCTGGATGTGCCGGTGATGTTTTCCGCCATGTCCTACGGCTCCATCAGTTACAACGCTCACGAAAGCCTGGCCAGGGCAGCTCAGGCGCTGGGAACGTTTTATAATACCGGCGAAGGCGGGCTGCATAAAGACTTTTACCAGTATGGGCCAAATACCATTGTACAGGTGGCCTCCGGCCGATTTGGGGTACACCGGGATTACCTTAACGCCGGCGCTGCCATTGAAATTAAGATGGGACAAGGCGCAAAGCCGGGTATTGGCGGTCATCTTCCCGGTACAAAAATTGTGGGCGATATTGCCAAAACGAGAATGATCCCGGAAGGGTCCGACGCAATCTCTCCGGCTCCCCACCATGATATATATTCTATTGAGGATTTGCGGCAGCTTGTCTATTCTCTAAAGGAAGCGAGCAGGTATACAAAGCCTGTTATTGTGAAAATTGCCGCCGTGCATAATGTGGCGGCCATCGCCAGCGGCATAGCCAGGTCTGGGGCGGACATCATCGCCATCGACGGGTTCCGGGGCGGTACCGGGGCGGCTCCTACCCGCATCCGGGATAACGTGGGTATTCCCATCGAAATGGCCCTGGCATCGGTGGACACAAGGCTGCGCCAGGAGGGCATTCGAAACAAGGTATCCTTGGTAGTAGGCGGCTCCATCCGCTCCAGTGCCGATGTGGTGAAGGCTGTGGCTTTGGGTGCAGATGCCGTGTATATCGCCACCGGCGCGTTGATTGCGTTGGGTTGCCATCTGTGCCGGAGTTGCCACACGGGCAAATGCAACTGGGGCATCGCAACCCAGATTTCCGAACTTACCCAGCGGCTGAATCCTAACATCGGCTGCCAGCGGCTGATCAATCTTGTTACCGCCTGGAACCACGAAATCAAAGAGATGATGGGCGGTATGGGCATCAACTCCATTGAGGCACTCCGGGGTAACCGGGCCATGCTTAGAGGTGTCGGCCTGAACGAAAAAGAGTTGGAAATTTTGGGAATCCGCCATGCGGGCGAATGAGGAAGGGAGCGTGAAACAGGCATGAAGAGAATTTATGTCAATGAAAAGTGGTGCCTGGGCTGCCACCTTTGCGAATATTACTGCGCATATGCCAACTCCGGCGTGCGGGATATGGTCAAAGCCCTCAAGGATGTGGTCATCAACCCCAGGATTCATATTGAAGGGAAAAGCGGCGTGCATTTTGCCGTCTCCTGCCGCCATTGCACCGAGCCCATGTGTGTAAAGGGATGTATCACCGGCGCACTGACTTTGGAAAACGGCATGATTACCATTGATAAGCATAAGTGCGTTGGCTGCTACACCTGCATTCTATCCTGCCCTTACGGAGCTATCATGCCCTCTGATGAAGGCGCCATGCAAAAGTGCGAGTTCTGCACCCAAAATAGTATGGGAAGCCCCGCTTGTGTGGCGGGATGCCCCAACCAGGCTATTGTATTTGAAGAGAGGTGACGGAGATGCGATATGTAATCATCGGGAACGGGCCAGCGGCTGTGGGCGCCATCGAAAGCATCCGCCGTGCCGATCAGACAGGTGAAATTTTACTTTTTTCCAAGGAGCCTTTGCATACCTATTCCCGGCCGCTGATCTCCTATTGGCTGCTGGGCAAGACGGATGAGGAGCGGATGAAGTACCGCCCTTGCGATTTTTATGAGAAGAATAGGGTTGCTTTTTTAAAGGGCGTGGAGGCTGTCAAGATCGACCTTGCAAAGAAATCCGTCGCCGGTTCCGATGGAAATAATTATTCCTATGATAAACTTCTCATTGCCACCGGTGCCAGGCCCTTTGTGCCGCCCGTGCCGGGCCTTGACGAGGTCAAATACCATACCTTTATGACCATGGCGGATGCCGAGAAGCTTCGGGAGAATTTGACGCCCGAAACCCGGGTGCTCATCATTGGTGCGGGGCTTATCGGCTTAAAATGCGCCGAAGGCATTCTTCATTTGGTGAAGAAGGTAACGGTGGTGGATATGGCCTCCCAGGTGCTGCCCAGCATTCTGGATGCGGATGGGGCGAAAATGGCGGAGGAACATTTAGCCAATAAAGGGGTCGAACTGAACCTTTCCGATAGCGCCGCGGCGTTTAAGCCTGGGGAGGCAACGCTGAAAAGCGGCAGAAAGATTCCCTTTGATGTATTGGTGATGGCGGTGGGGGTGCGCCCCAATATAGAAATAGCCAAGGATGCGGGCATTGCCTGCGATCGGGGCATTGATGCCGACGATTGGGGGCATACCAGCGATCCGGACGTATTTGCCGCGGGGGATTGCGCCAAGTCTTTTGACATCACCACCGGGGAACACAAAATCCTGGCCCTTCTGCCCAATGCATATATGCAGGGTGAACGCGCTGGTGCGAAAATGAGCGGGGGCAAGGCGGTGCAGCATCCGGCAATCCCCATGAACGCAATGGGACTTTGGGATATGCACATCATTACCGCGGGGTCCATGATCGGGGAAAGCCATCTTCGTGTGTCAAAAAGCAGCTACAAGAGGCTGGCAACCCAGGACGACCGGCTGATGGGATATATCCTGATTGGAGATGTGGAGCGGGCAGGCATTTATACGGCATTAATCAGGGAACAGACCCCGCTTCATACCATAGATTTTGCCTTGATGCTGGAACGGCCCCAATTGATGGCTTTCTCCAAGCGGGAAAGAGCGCTGAAGCTGGGAGGGGAACGGGTATGAAGATTGATGTGGGGACCATACACTTTAAAGAGCTGAATGAGGAAATCCACCAATGTCCTGAAAAGGACATACATTTGGAGAATTGCTTGGGCCAGCGGTATATCGGCTGTGGATTGAGCGGCCATGAGGTATCCATTCATGGAGTGCCGGGCAATGCGCTGGGCGCTTATCTGGACGGAGCAAACCTGACCGTGTGGGGGAATGCCCAGGATGCTACTGGAGACACCATGAATGAAGGCTGCATCGAAATTCACGGTTCCAGCGGTGATGCCACCGGCTATGCCATGCGCGGCGGCATGATCCTTGTAGAAAAAAATGTTGGCTACCGGGCGGGAATCCATATGAAGGCCTATGAGGCGAAAATGCCCGTATTGGTAGTTGGGGGAGAAGCGGGAAGCTTTTTGGGCGAATACCAGGCGGGGGGGTACCTGATCGTACTTGGGATGGATGTGCAGGGGCGTCCTCCGGTGGGGCGCTTCTGTGCAGCAGGCATGCACGGCGGGAAGATTTTTCTGCGCGCCGATACCCTGCCCTTTGACCTGCCCAGCCAGGTTGTGGCTCAAAAAGCAGGGCCGGAGGAGCTGGCTGAAATCGCCCCCTACCTAACGGCGTATTGTCAGGCTTTTCATGTGGATATGGACAAAGTGAAGGATCACAGCTTTTATGTGCTGACACCGAATACGACGAATCCCTATAAGCGCCTATATACAACAAACTAGCATATTTGGCAGGGACATACCCTGCCAATTGCTGTTTTATATGGAAAATCGGTGTAGAAATAAATGCTTTGCGTATGATATAATGCGGACCAACGGAGTGATGTACCATCCGACCTTGGGCAAGGAGGCAAACTCATGAATATTACCCAGCAAGAAGTTATCCGTTTTGTAGATGAGAACGATGTGAAATTCATCCGCCTGGCATTTTGCGATTTGTATGGCAGGCTGAAAAACATCTCCATACAGCCCGGGGAATTAACCCGCGCGTTTGAAGGCGG
>JAEVYX010000021.1 GCA_023392515.1 Bacillota bacterium
GGCGTGGAAATGGTAATGCCCGGTGATAACGTGCAGATGGAAATCACCCTGATTACCCCCATCGCTATCGAGCAGGGCTTGCGCTTCGCTATTCGCGAAGGCGGCCGCACCGTGGGTTCCGGCGTTGTGGCCCGCGTGATCACAGACTAAAATCATAAGGCCCGCGGGGCGGGTTACCGCCCCCCGGGCTATGCGCCTATTCTTGATTGACATGGATTGTCAAGTATGATACAGTGTATGGGCGCATTTCTTCATCCCAATCAGGCAGGAGGTGTCCCAAGTGGCAAACGCCGCACGCACGAAGGTTGTGCTGGCCTGCACGGAATGCAAGCAGCGCAATTATAATTCGTTAAAAAACAAAAAGAATACCCCGGACCGGATTGAATTGAGCAAGTATTGCCGCTTTTGCAAAAAGCATACTGCCCACCGGGAAACCAAGTAACCCATCGATGCGGAGGATGAGAAGACCATGGCAGACGAAAAGACCGTCAAAAAGGGCAAAGCATCTTTCTTTGAGCGTGCTGCGCACTTTTTGAAACTGTTGCCCGGCCGTATTGCCACGCCGTTCAAAAACATGTGGCACGAGCTGCGCAAAGTAACCTGGCCTACCCGCAAGGACCTGGTGAACTACACATTTATCGTGATATTGTTCATGGTGCTTATGGGCGTAGTGATCGGTCTACTGGATCTAGGCGCCTCGTCGCTCGTTGGGCTTTTGATCGGATGAGCCCCGATCTTAGAGGAGAACCGATATGACCGAAAAGAAAAAAGAGCCCTGTTGGTATGTTGTACATACCTATTCGGGGTATGAGAACAAGGTCAAGGACAACCTGGAAAAGGCCGTTGAAAATAATGGCATGCAGGACCTGATCATGGAAGCACGGGTGCCTGTAGAGGATGTCGTTGAAATCAAAAATGGCAAGCGTGTCAAATCCCAGCGCAAAGTATATCCCGGCTACGTACTGGTGAAGATGATCGAAACCAGTGAAAGCTGGTATTTGGTGCGCAATACTCGCGGCGTTACTGGCTTTGTGGGCCCGGACAGCAAACCTGTGCCCCTTACCGAAGCTGAAGTCGAGATGATGCTCAACTGTGAAAAGCAGTCCGTTGAGTTTGGCATTGCTATTGGCGAGGAAGTTCGCATTCTTTCCGGTCCTCTGGAGAATTTTACCGGTACTGTGCTTGACGTGGACACGATCCGCCAAAAGCTCAGCGTAAAGGTAAAAATGTTCCTTGGCCGGGAGATGCCGGTAGAGGTTGCTCTGGATCAGGTAGAAAAAGTCTGATAGACTTTTCCGCCGGGAGGCCGGCGCTGAAGTTGCGGAGAATTCCGCGTGCTACCCGTTGCGCTTTGGCGCGATGCGTGGGAGGAACGTATTTGCGTTCCGCATGACCACATTTGTTTAGGAGGTGCCATATCCTATGGCAAAGAAAGTTACGGCAATCATCAAGCTGCAGGTGAATGCAGCCAAAGCGACTCCCGCTCCGCCGATCGGCCCTGCTCTGGGTCAGCACGGCGTCAATATCCCCGGCTTTTGCAAGGAATTCAACGAGCGCACCGCCAAGCAGGCGGGGCTGGTGATCCCTGTGGTCATTACCGTTTATTCCGACCGTTCCTTCACGTTCATTACCAAAACGCCCCCCGTGCCCGTTTTGATTAAAAAGTCTTTGGGCATTGAGAGCGGCAGCGCCCGGCCGAACAAGGACAAGGTGGCGAAGCTGACAAAAGATCAGGTTCGTGAAATTGCCACCACCAAGATGCCCGACTTGAATGCTGCCAGCGTTGAGGCAGCCATGAGCATGGTAGCCGGAACCGCCCGCAGCATGGGCATTACCGTGGAAGAATAAAGGCGAGCCTGCTGCCCCGCATAAGCGGGTTGCAGTGGTTAACAATGTGGGAGGACAAATGTGCCGCTATGACCACATGGGAGGAAAATTGAAATGAAACATGGCAAAAAGTATACCGACAGCAAAAAGCTGATTGATACTGTCAAGGCATATGACCCAGCCGAGGCTATTGACTTGGTCTGCAAGACCAGCAAGGCAAAGTTTGACGAAACCATTGAGATTTCCGTCCGCCTGGGTGTTGACCCCCGTCATGCAGACCAGCAGGTCCGCGGCGCGGTGGTTTTGCCCCATGGCACTGGCCGCACCATTCGGGTGTTGGTTTTTGCCAAAGGCGATAAGGCAAAGGAAGCGGAAGCTGCCGGTGCCGATTTCGTGGGTGCCGAGGATATGGTTGCCAAAATCCAGGGCGAAAACTGGTTCGGTTTTGATGTTTGCGTTGCGACTCCGGACATGATGGGTGTTGTTGGCCGTATCGGCCGTGTGCTGGGCCCCAAAGGCTTGATGCCTAACCCCAAATCCGGAACAGTTACCATGGACGTAGCGAAAGCTATTTCTGACATTAAAGCCGGTAAAGTTGAATACCGCGTAGATAAGACCGCTATCGTGCACTGCCCGATCGGGAAGGCTTCTTTCGGTAGTGAGAAGTTGGGCGAGAATCTGAGCGCGCTGATGGATGCCATCAACAAAGCAAAGCCCGCTGCTTCCAAAGGTACTTATTTGCGCTCTGTATACCTGAGCAGCACCATGGGCCCCGCTGTAAAGGTAAACGGACAAAAGTTCTAAGAAGAGCAAGCAGGCCCGCCGTATATGCGGCGGGCTTTTTCTATTTGGGAAAATCCGACATATTTATAGGGTCAAAGCATTGAGTAAACCTAAAAAATATGATATACTGGAAAATATAGAGCAATTGTGACCTGACGAGATTAGAGGAACGTCACTATGAAGATGCAAGAATCCGGAGAAAACTATCTAGAATCGATTTTGATGCTGTCGGAGCAAAAGGGAATGGTCCGCTCCATCGATATCGTGAATGCTTTAAATTATAGTAAACCCAGCATCAGCAATGCCATGCGCCGTTTGCGCGAGAATGGCTATATTAACATGGATCGAAGCGGCTGGATTAATTTGACTGAAAAAGGACGGGAGATTGCCGAGAACATGTACGAGCGGCACCGGCTTTTAACAGACTATTTGCTTGCGCTGGGTGTGAGCGAAAAAATAGCCTCAGAAGATGCCTGCCGGATTGAGCATGTCCTGAGCCAGGAGAGTTTTGCTTGTATTAGGCGGCACATGGAATCCCAAAAGAAATGAAAATTTCTGCCTTGGGCTGGTACATGAAGCTGTGGGAGTGGAGGGAATGCCGTGGGCCTGGATATAGGCGTTCTGGCACTAATCCTCATTGGTGTTTTGGCGGCGGTTCTCTTGTTTTTAGACGATAGACGCACGATGAAGATGGAAGCTGTCCGCATGGAGAAAATGCGCAACAGCAACCTGTACATGGAGCTGCATGAGATCGTAAAGCGCTGCCGGAAACGCTATGTGGAACAGGTGCATATCCGCAGGGAATGCGTTGTGTTTACAATGATGCTTCCTGTTGGCAGACAAGTAATTTATTCCTTTGAAGGGCGGGGATACCGGCCATTGACGAAAGAACGTCTGCACACACTTTGTCTTCTGCTGGGAGAAGACTTGCCTGTATTATGGGATAAAAACCGTTACCGCCTTCGCAAAGTAGTAAAAACCCTTCCCAATGGGGAAAGGGCTGTAGAATATGTTTATACCATGAAAACCGTTTATAAGGATGCTTTGAACAGGGCGCCTTACTATATGTAAATGGCTATTCTACGATAAGACGCTTCCATAGCGGCGGATGTCAATCGGAATCTGGATGAAGCATCGCGCCGCATTTGATGGGTCTATCCAGACGGCATTCCACATAGGCCCTTAGACCGTTAAGCGGCGCATCTTCAGAAGAAATAGATAAGGAATCCGACCCGTTATCTGCCAGCTTGCGAAGCCAATCCACTTGCCTTCCCGATAGAGGGAAGTTTTTTTGATTTACCACGAAGCAGTTTTTGCAAACCAAGCCGCCCTCTTCACAGTTCAGGTAGGCATTTTCTTCTTGTCGGAGCTGTCTTCCGCAGTGAACACATTGATCCAAGCGGGGTTTATATCCCAATAAAGCGGCATATTGATATAGAAATGTAGCCAGCAATAATTTTTCTTGGGGTTCACCATAAGCCAATTGATTCAAGCTTCGAATAAGAAGCTTGAATAGCTCCAAATTCGGATCTCCTGGTTGAACTGCAGCTTCGCACAGATTAAGAAGATATACTCCAAGGGTAAGCTTATTGATGTCCAAACGAAGGGGGTAGAAGCTGTCGTGCAGGGTGCATCCGGTAAGTATATGCCTGTCATGCTGGGTATAAAGCAGGTATTCGCCGGTGCAAAACAACTCGCTTGCACTCATGAAGGGGGACTTTGGCCTGCGGCAGCCGCGGGATAATACCTCTACCCGGCCCATTTGGGGCGAGAACAGGGTGAGCATTCGGTCATTATCCCTGTAGTTGGCATATCTTAGCACGATGGCTGAAAGGGTGACTGTGGACATAAATCCTCCGATACCTCAAGAAGTATGAGATAATGCTTTGGCTGGACCAAATCAATGAGTACGGGTATCTTGCTCCCAACAGAAATTGTGGGAGGAATCTGAAAATAGCAGCCGCTTCTCAGCTTCCACACATCCATTCCCTGAGGATTATGCAGGCTGCATGTAATCACATAAGCCGGGCGGCCGTTTACACGTACGCCCGGCTTTTCTGTTATGTCTGTTATCACAGCCTCCAGACGTGAGCCGTACAGCAACAACTGATGCTTAAGAACGGATTTTCTTACTTGTAAGAAAACGAAAAGCAAGCCAGGAACCATAAAAAAGCAGCCTACTGCGCCAAAAACGACCAGCATTGTTGTCATATCCACTTCCAGATAGGCTCGGAATTGGGGCTGAAGCGCGTAATGAACCGGAACAATTTGGCCTGCCCGCATAGAGGAGGAATACACTTCCGCCTCAAACGCATAAGGGTCGCCGTCCGATGCAATAAAAGAAACCAGAGGGCGGCGTGTCTCCCCTTGATCTGTAAAGCCTATGATCTGCCCGGCAGCGCTGACGGTTCCGTTCCATTGTTCGGCTTGAATCCGGGGTATAAGCAAGCTTGCCCCCAGAAAGAGGGCTGCTATCAGCAGGAAAAGCCCACCAATAAGCCCCTGCCAATGGCGCATAGTCTGTTACCGTTCCCTTCCCATAAAGAAGATAGCCATTGTTCCGGGTCCAGAATGGGAGCCGATGACCGGGCCTACATATCCGATCATCACATCGGCCACGGAAAGCTCTTCTTTTACGATGGATGCCAGCCATTCCGCCTCTTCCAGGCAATCCCCGTGGCTGATAAAGATGGTTTGCTTTTCCGGTTCCATAGCGTATTCCTTTACCTTATCACAAAGGGTTCTCAAAGAACGCTTGCGCCCCTGAACTTTCGACATGGGAATTAATTTTCCCGCATTGTCTACGTGCAAAATGGGCTTAATTTTCATGATACCGCCGATATAGGCGCTGGTAGCAGATACCCTGCCGCCCCTGCGTAAAAACTGCAGGTCATCCACTGTAAACCAATGGCAAACTTGCAGAAGATGGTCCCTAACCCATTTTGCTGTTTCCTCCAAGGAAGCCCCGCGGTCCCGCATTTGAAGGGCATAATGTACCAGCAGCCCTTCTCCCAAGGATGCGCACATGGAATCGATTACCACAAGCTTTCCCTGGGGAAATTCCGGAGCCAGCTGTTCCTGGGCGGCCACCGCCGCCTGATAGGTGCCGCTGAGCGCGCTGGAAAATGCGATGCATAGCACCTCATGACCCTCTTGGAGCAAGTTGCGGAAGGTATCTTTCCAGGTATCCACATTGATCTGGGAAGTGGTGGCTACCACACCGGAACGCAGCTTGGCGTAAAATGCAAGCGTATCCGCATCAGATCCGTCCGGTACATAGACTTGTCCGCCAATTTGGTAAGATAGGGGAAGGATGCTCAGTTCTTTTTGCTTGGCGATATAAGATGCCGGAAAATCCGTGCAGGTATCCGTTACAATCCAAAACGACATATTATCCTCCTTAAATAGTCGTGATTGATGCAAGATCTATCAGTGGAAAATCCCCCCATCATCATAACAGATGGGTGTCCTTCCGTCAAGAATTCGGCCTATATCCTTAGGATTTGCAGGAGGACTTCTTCTGATCCAATAAAAAAGCCCCGCTTTTGAAAAGCGGGGCTGATTGCAGGTATGATTACTTGATTTCGATAACTGCGCCAACTTCTGCGAACTTGGCCTTGATTTTTTCGGCTTCTTCCTTGGAAGCGCCTTCCTTGATGGTCTTCGGGGCGGCTTCTACGATATCCTTGGCTTCTTTCAGGCCCAGGCCGGCGATTACTTCGCGGACGACCTTGATAACCTTAATCTTTTCGGCGCCGGCATCCTTCAGGATTACGTCGAACTCCGTCTTCTCCTCTTCTACGGGAGCGGCAGCAGCGGCGCCACCAGCGACGACAGCAACGGGAGCGGCGGCAGAAACGCCAAATTTCTCTTCCATGGCCTTTACCAAAGCGGCCAGTTCCAGCACCGTCATAGACTCGACGGCTGCGATGAATTCTTCATGCGTCATGGATGAACCCTCCTATATTGTTTTAGTAAATATTGCCGCGTTATGCGGCTGTCTTGAAAAAATCAGGCGGTTTCCCCAGCCTTTTGTTTGCGTACGGCTTCCAGAACCCGGACAAAGCTGGAGATGGAATTGGTCATGCTGCCAAGCAGTTTGGCCAGCAACACTTCACGGCTGGGCAATTCGGCCAGGGCTTTGACTGCCGCAGCATCCAATGGATCTCTGCCTAGCAAGCCGCATTCAATTTCCAACGCAGTTGTCTTCGTCTTAGAGATGAAACCGTCGATCACTTTCGCGGGAGCAACGGCATCGGTCATACCAAAGGCGAAAGCAGAAGGACCCTTCAGCACATGGTCCAGGGCGGTAATATTCAAGCTGTCCAACGCACGGCGAACCAGTGTGTTTTTGAGCACCAAGTATTCCACACCAGCGGCACGGCACTGATTGCGCAGTTCCGTCACCTGCTCCACCGTCAACCCGCTGTACTTAACCACCACAACGCTTTTGGCCGCTTGGAACTTTTCGGTAATGTCGGCAACTACTTGCTTTTTGATTTCAAGATTTTTGCTCATATCTTTTGCACCTCCTTTTTGGAAAGATAAAAGAAAACCCTTGCGCAGGCGCAAGGGTGAGCAAAATCAAATCATGCTTTCCTTACACCTCGGCGGGCGAAGCGAAAAACTTCATTATACCTGGCAAAAAGCCCGGCACCCGCTGTCTACGGCACAGGTTTCCTTTGAAACCTTAAAAATCATAACATAAATTTCTTTTTTCGTCAACATCCTAATTCAGAAATGAAGATGTGAATTCAACAATGAAGATATTTATAAAAACGCAATTCCCTTCCTTCCTTGCGAACAATTGGCAGGGTAATTTGGGACACATGGGTCAAAATATCGTTGACGTCAAAACAGGAGGTGAAAAGTCCAATGATGAATCAAAATGCCGCAGGCAGCAGCAGCTCCAGCAACTCCAACAATGTGAATATCCCGGAAGCCCGTGCTGCGCTAGACAACATGAAGTTTGAAATCGCCCGGGAATTGGGCATCAACTTCAAACAAGGGTACAATGGAGACCTGTCCTCCCGGGAAAACGGCTATGTAGGCGGTTACATGGTCAAACGGCTCATCGAGCAGGCTGAAAAGCAGATGGCCGGCAGCCAGCCGAGCCGGTAAGCAAACGGGCGAAAGCGCCCCTCGAATTTCTTATATAAAAGAATGGAGTGAAACGATATGTTCAATAGCAATTCCGGTTCTTCTAATTCCAATAATGTGAATGTTCCCGAAGCCCGTCAGGCATTGAATAACATGAAGTTTGAAATCGCCAACGAGTTGGGCATCAACCTCAAACAGGGATATAACGGCGATCTGCCCAGCCGCCAGGCGGGGTATATCGGCGGATATATGGTCAAGCGTATGATTGAACAGCAGGAGCGGGCCATGAGCGGCCAAGCTGGCATGGGTGCCGGCGGTGCTAGCCGCTAAGATTCAATCGTGCGGTTTACCCGTATGATGTAGGATGAAATCCTGGATTTGGCTAGTGCATCGGCGGCAGTTTTGCCGCCGATGTCTTTCTGCGTTTCCATATGAAATCTTCGCAATTTAAAGCCATCTATGGTACAATAAGAAAAAAGGCAAAATGAGGGAGATCATATGGATCATGCAGAAGTAATGCAGGTTATGCAGCATAGCCATGCTTATCAGGAAGGACATTTTCGGCTGGCAGGGGGACGACATACAAACCGCTATGTGCAGTGCGCCCATGTCACACAAAACGCCGCCGTTACGGAAAAGGTGTGCCGGGCATTGACGGAAAAATGTTCAAACCGATCTTTTGATCTGGTGGTCAGCCCGGCTTTGGGCGGTATGATTCTGGGATACGAAATGAGCCGCATTCTGGGTATACATTATGTGTATACGGAGCGCAGGGATGGAGCAATGACGCTTCGCCGGGGGTTTTCCATTTCAAAAGGCGCGCACGTCCTTATTGTGGAAGATGTGGTAACAACGGGAGGCAGCGTGCGGGAAGTAATGGAAATAGTTAGAGCCTTTGGAGGAGAAGTGGAGCAAGTTGCTTGTCTGGTTGACAGATCAAACGGGAAAGTGGATTTAGGCGTTCCTTTTACGTCCTTAATCTCCTACGAGGTGGAGGCATGGCCCGAAACGAACTGCCCTCTGTGCAGCCAGGGCATTCCCATTACGAAGCCTGCCGGACGAGATTAAGCATTCTTCAGGGCGCTGTCCACCGTTTCTTTGGCAATTTCAGCAAAGGGAACAGGAGGTACCGGCGTATCGGAAAAACTGCCCAGAGGCTTGTATAGCCAGAGAATGTCATGCCATTTGCCCAATTTATAGCCCGAATTGGGAAATAATCCTAATGATTCAAAGCCAAAGGATTGGTGCAATGCCAAACTTTTTTCGTTGGGCATTGCAAGTACAGCATAAGCGTTTCGGTATCCCTGTAGAGTTAGGATTCGCAAAAGGCTACTATACAGCGCACGACCAATGCCCCTGCCATGAACCTTTTCGTCCACATAGACGGAAAGCTCCACATCCCATTGATAAGCTTCATGGGGCCGCAAGGACGAGGCGTAAGCATATCCCATAACGGTGCCTTCCTCCTCATATACCAAAAACGGGTATTGAGGGGTGAGGGCTCTTACTTTTTCTGTGAAAGTATCCGGGGTAGGCTCGTGATAAATAAAGGTGACAGCCGTGTTCAAAACATATGGCTGATAGATGTGGCAAAGATCATCGGCATCTGAGGTGCGGACGGGGCGTACAGGCATATCAATTCTCCCTTTCTTTTGTCTACCGTGCTTTACAATTCCTTGATTTTGCGAATATCCTCAGCGTTTACGGTGATATAAAGCGTACGCTGGTTTGTATAGATGACAAAGCCGGCCGGGCTCCCCCCTGGCTTTTTGACATACTTTCGTAAAGTATAATCGATGGGAACACCCGCGCTTTGCCGGCCTTTGCTGTAGTAGGCGGCTAGCTGCGCAGCTTCCATCAATGTGGTGCTGGGGATGGTTCCTTCCCTGCGGATAACCACATGCGATCCAGGCATATCTTTTGCGTGGAGCCAGGTTTCATCACCCTTGGCCGCTCCCGTAATCCGGTCATTCTGCAAGCTGTTTTTGCCAACCAGAATCTCGATGCCGTCCTGGCTTATATATTTGTAGGGCAGGCTTTCCGGCAGGCGCTTCACCGGCTTTCTCGTATGGTTCGCCCTTACATATCCGGCTTTTTGAAGCTCTTGGCGGATTTCCATCAATTCCGCTTCTTCTACGCATTTACCCAGATCGTCCAGGGCGCCTTCCAGTACGGAAAGCTCCGCCAATGTTTTTTCCCTTTGCTGTGCGGCAGTTTCCCGGGCAGAACGGGCTTTTTGATAACGCTTAAAATATTTCTGTGCATTTTGAGCCGGGGTGAGCTGCTTATCCAGCTCTACTTGAAGAAAACCGCCCTCCGGGTCGTAATAGTTTTGAAGCCTTGCCGACTCCTGGCCTTTGTGCAATTCGTGCAGGTGCGCGGTTATCATTTCTCCCAGGACACGGTATTCCTCCATGCGCGCGCTGCTATTCAATTCCTCGGTTTGTAAGGCCAGCTTTTTCTCGCACCGTTCCAAGTGCGTCTTTAAAAGCTTATATAAAGAGGCACTCTTTTGTGTTATCCGTTCCTGGGCATCCCTTGTGCAAAAGAAATCGTCCAAAGCTTGGTTCATGGTGTCGCAGGGCTTTTGTGAATCGGTATCGTAGGACAGATAGGGAAAAGGAAAAACGTCCAGCGCGGCGCCATATGCGTCCACCAACAGCACAGGGGGCGTAAGGCCAGGCACCCGGCCTATCCATTCGCATAGGCGGAGGGACAAGGCCGTCAGGTCGAAATCTTCTAATAAGACTTGGCTGCTGCTGGCAAGCCGGAAGGCAGCCTCACGGGCGGCAGTGGCGGAAAAGCCGCTTATCGCCAAACCAAGGGCCTTGTCCAGCCGTCCGCTAAGACCGGAGAGCTTTAAACGCACTTCCTCCGGTGTGATGTAGCTGGGGTCCAGCTTGTCCTGGGAGGGCGGCGGATCGTAAGGAAGGCCGGGCAATACCTCCCGGACACGGCTCATATCCCCAGAGACATGGCGGATGGCATCAAGAATTTTTCCTTTGCCGTCTACTACAATCAGGTTGGAATGCCTGCCCATGATTTCCAAAATCAACGTTTGAGTTTGAATGACGCCCAGCTCATCGGCATTTTCCGTTTCCACATGGAGCACCCGGTCGCCGCCAATCTGCTTAACCGAGATAATGCGTCCTCCTTGGAGGTGCTTGCGCATCAGCATGCAGAACATGGGTGGTTCCGGTGGATTTATTGGGGTTTGTCGGGTGAGATGCGCCCTGGCATAATTGGGACTGGCACACAAAAGCAGCCGGTGATTTTCTCCTTGGCTGCGGATGAGCAGCACCAGCATATCCTTTTCAGGCTGCGTGATTTTGTCAATGCGGCCTCCCACAAGCTTTTGATGAAGCTCCCGGGCCACAAAGGAAAGCGTAAGTCCATCCATTGGCATGCTTTAATCCCCATTCCAAATAGGCTGGTAGTATTATAGCTTGAATTGGGTAATTACGCAATTCTTTGGCTTCGAAGGGTTTTCCTCTGCAAGTATCATAGGAAGCATAGAGGGGGCATACACTTTCACTGCAATCATCGTGCAAGGAGTGAGATTTGTGAAAATCAAACGGACGGATATCGAGCGCATCCTGATCTTGTGCGCGGCAGCACTGGTGGTGGTCCTGGCCCTTAGGGGCGGCGGGCGAAACACAACGGAAATTATCTCTGTGGAGCCGCCCATTAATGTGACGGAGACCAACGCTGCCGTCCAAGGAGATACCCAACCTACCGTGGTGTTTTATCAGGATGGGGAGGGTTATCTGGTGCCGGTTACCCGGCAGATTCCCAAACAGGATGGCGTGGCAAAAGCGACCCTGGCCTTGATGGTGAAGAGCAGCCAGAATGACATGGAAGCTGCACGGCTGGGTCTGAGGACAGTAATCCCCGAGGGAACCACCTTTGACATTAACATTGCTGACCAAAAGGCACGGGTGGACATGAGCAAGGAAGCGCTGAATTGCCAAAATGCCGAAGAGGAAACGCTGATGGTGCAGGCGGTAACAAGCGCCCTGTGCACTTTCTCAACGGTGGATGAGGTAACGTTCCTATTTGACGGTCAAAAGCGGAGCAAATTGACCAACGGTACGGATGTGAGCGGCGCATTTACTGAGGATGGGCTGAACATGGAAAGCGTTACTACCATGTCTACTGCCAACGCTGATCAAATTCAACTGTACTTCCCCTCCCAAACAGGCCGTATGCTGATTCCTGTGACCCGTACTGTATTCAGCACAGCCGACTTGACTACCGCCATGCTGGAGCTTGCAAAAGGCCCTAGGGATGACAGCGGCTTGGAACGCCCGCTTCCCAAAGATTGCGGACTCAAAGGCGTAACCATGAAAGATGGGGTGGTAACAGTTGACTTTACAAAGGAATTCATGGAAGTTTCCCAGCAGTCCGATGGCGGAAAGCAAGCACTGCGTGCCATCTTGTTTACCTGCGCACAATTTCCGGGCGTGAAAAAGGTAGAAGTCAAGGTGGAAGGTGAGAAGTTTGTTCCCAGCCAAGAGGATACGGCAACCTTCATCAATGAGGCGGAGGAAGTGGTTGCTCAGTATCCCGGCATTATCGAGATTGACTAAAAATCGCCAAGAGGCAGGAATTTTCTAACGAAGAGCGAAACAAGATACAAACTAGAAGTCCTGGGAAGGGACTGTCCGGAGAGCAGGAGCGCAGTTTTTCAGCGCCATGCAAACCGGACCGTTTCTTCCCATTTTTCTATCAGAGGAGGAATCCCTATGGTTCGCCAGGATGGACGGACGCCGGATCAGGCTCGGGAATGTGTGATTACGCCGGACTTTATGCGCACGGCGGATGGAAGCTGTTTAATTGCTACTGGAAAGACGCGGGTGATATGCACTGCATCGGTGGAAGAAGAGGTTCCGCCATTTTTGCGGGGCAAAAATCAAGGCTGGCTGACGGCGGAATATGCCATGCTGCCTGCCTCTACTGGAAAGCGCAAGGCCCGGGATGGCCTCAAAAAGGATGGCCGCAGCGTGGAGATTCAAAGGCTTATCGGCAGGAGCCTTCGCCAGGCGGTGGACATGAAGGCGCTGGGGGAGCGCACCATCACCTTGGATTGTGACGTTTTGGAAGCTGACGGAGGAACCCGTACCGCATCCATTACAGGGGCCTTTGTTGCACTGGTTTTGGCGGTGGACAAGCTGATAAAGGCGGGGAAGCTTTTGCGTTCGCCAATCAGGCATCAGGTGGCAGCCATCAGCGCCGGGGTGGTGGCGGATACACCCTGCCTGGACCTGTGCTATGGGGAAGACAGCGCCGCCCAGGTGGATATGAACCTGGTGATGAACGAGCGCGGGGAGTTTATTGAATTGCAGGGCACCGGAGAGGGCCGGGCTTTTACGCAGGAGGAGCTTTCCACCTTGCTAAAGCAAGGAGAAGCTGGGATTTGCGGCCTGATGGCAGCTCAGCGGGCCGCTTTAGGCGAGCGGGCAGCCCATATCGCTCCCAAACCCCTTTTGGTGGCTGCTTCGGGCAATGCGCATAAATTGGCTGAGCTAAGGGCGATCTTCGGTAATGCGTTTGACATTATGGATATGGCGTCGGCAGGCTTCCAGGGAGAAGTGGAGGAAAGCGGCGTAACCTTCCGTGAAAACGCCATATTGAAAGCAGAAGCCGTGGCGAAAGCCACAGGCCACTGGGCATTGGCTGATGACAGCGGACTTGCCGTGAAGGCCCTCGGAGGTGCACCGGGGGTATATTCCGCCCGCTATGCCGGAGACCATGGTAATGACAAGGCCAACAATGCCTTATTGCTTAAAAACATGGAGAGCGTTGTGGACCGAAGCGCCGAATTTGTCTGTGCCATGGCTTTGGCCCGGCCGGGACGGGAGACCGTTACGGTGGAGGGAACCTGCTCTGGTGTCCTCCTTTTTGGAGAACGAGGAACAGGCGGCTTTGGGTATGATCCGCTTTTTATGTACGAGTCTGGAAAAACGCTGGCAGAAATGACGGCGGCGGAAAAAAACGAAATCAGCCATCGGGCAAGGGCGGCACAAAAGATGCTGGATGCAGTAAAAGAACTGCACCTGTAGGGGGGGAGAACGCCATGCGGTTGGCAGCGTTCAGCGACAGTCATGGGGATACATATGCCTTGCGCTTTGCTTTGGAGGAAGCCATCAAGCGGGGCATGGTTGATGTTTTTGCCTTCTTGGGCGATGGGGTTCAGGACTTTTATGATTTGCATGGGTTGATGAAACGCCATAATCCCTCCGCCATGTGCTATGCTGTACGGGGAAATAATGATTATGCCCGTCAGGGCCTGCCGGAGGAATCGGTCGTGTCTTTTGGCCCTTTATGGGTTTACCTGGCCCATGGTCATCGGCAGCGGGTAAAGCTGACAGATGCGTTTATTTTTGCCGACGCAAGAGAAAGGCAATGCACTATCGCCCTGTTTGGGCACACCCACCGGGCTTTTTTGGGGGAAAAGGATGGGGTGCTGTGTATGAATCCTGGCTCCGTGGCCTTGCCGACAGGCAAAGGCCCATCCTTTGGGCTTTTAACATCCAGTTCGGAAGGAAACGTTACAACGGAAATCGTATTTCTTTAATGACATAGCCAATTGACAAATAATCCCTGAGATGCTATCCTTTTAAGGACAGCAAACAAATAAATCATTGGAGGGATACCGTCCGGAGGGGGCAGCACGCTGCACTCACCGGAAATGAAAGAAAGCGCAGGCAACAAATACAGGCACGGCAGAGGCTTGCTTTGTGTTGCCCGCGCATTCTTTCAGGTGGTATCCCTTTCGTTGTTGGAAGGGATACCGTTTTTAGCGGATATCCCTTTTTGCTTAGCTGTCACTTAAAATGAGGAGGAGATCATATGTTGTCTATTCAAACCCTGTTAAGAGAAGTCAAGCAGCCGCTTCCATACGCTCCGGGAGCCGAACTTTGGAATGATCCCCATATCTCCGGAGAAATGTTGAAAGCCCATCTGTCTGCGGACACGGATGCTGCCAGTTACAAACCGAAAACCATACGAGATATCTGTTCACACCTGCCCAATGCTATGGGCTTAAAAAATGGCGATACGATCATCGACTTGGGCTGCGGGCCGGGGCTTTACTGCCGCCAACTTCTGGATAAGGGCTACCGGGTCACCGGTGTGGACCGGTCAAAACAATCCATAAAGCATGCCAGGGGACTCTGTCAAGGAGAAAATGCCTCTTTTTTTGAGGCAAGCTATCTGGAACCTTTTGGCAATGAGGATTTTCATGCGGCATTGCTTATATATCAGGATTATGGAGTTCTGGCACCGGAAAATCGTAAAAAGCTTTTGAAGAACATCTATGATGCGCTCAAGCCAGGAGGGTGGTTTGCCTTGGATGTGCCCAGCCTCTTTGCATTTTCTCAAAGACAGCAAAAAGAGGTATCACATTGGAGTGTTTCAGAGCAGGGTTTCTGGCGGCCTCATCCCTATCTAGCGCTGGAAAAGACGTATTTCTATCCCGATTTGAGCGTTCTGTGTGATTTGGTTGCTGTACTGGATGAAGAATGGACGGTTTATCGCATCTGGCAGACCTTCTTTTCCATGGATACCATATCTTGCGAGCTTATGGAAGGAGGCTTTTCAATTGAAGCAGTCTGGGCAAATTTAAAAGGAGAATCCTGCTATCAAGATTCTCCCGTACTGGGCTTGCTTTGCAGAAAAATGTAATTTCGATTGGTATTGCGATTGTTTCTGTTTTTGGAAAAGACCGATAGCTGGTTTCATTTTCCTATGTTTGTGCATATAATTTTGCCCTCCCGAAAAAGGGAGGGCACTCTCCCGATATAGTTGGGTAGCCAAATTGCATTGATATATTAGCTACGCCTTCTTTGAATCATTTTAGTGCAATCCAATATCGTTCCAGATTCACATTCTCCCCTGGCTCAAAAACAGTTGACTCATATACCCCGCCATTGGCAAGTATGACTTTTCGGCTTCCTTCATTATTGTCAAGACAGGTTATCAAAACCCTATCAAGACCAATTTGCTTGCAATAGGGCAGGCAATCAAAAAGCATTTTCGTTGCAACCCCCTTCCTGCGTTGGCTGGGACGGATGGAATAGCCGATATTTCCGCCAAACCTTTCGAGAAAGTCATTGAAATAATGACGGACCTGAATCATTCCAATGATGATCTTGTCAGGTTCCTTTACATAGACAAACTGGGTTGACTGTACCCAATGAGCAGGAACAGTCTCTTTGTTTGATAAAGAACTTACCTGATCCAACCAATCAACGGGGTCTGCAAGTTTTCTGAGTGAGCCGCACCCATCCATGGAGCTGTCGGCATCTAAAAACTCTTGCCGATAGGATATGATTTGGTCTGCATATTCAATTGCAGGCCTTATCAAAGACAGCCTTTCCATTGCCGTTTTCCTCCTTCGTAAACATGCATGAAATTTTGCTTTAGTTTTAAAATATTTGTTCTGTAAACAATGCGATGCCGTCCCGGTCGTAGGATTCGGCTATGTGGTTTGCCGCCAGGCCCAGTGATTATTGCAAATGCCATCTGTTAGAATGCCAATCGAACAAGAGTTCATTATATCAACCGCGCAAAAGCACGTCAACCTTACCAAGGCATGAAGATTCTGATGCCTGACAATTTTAAAAAATCACCTCGGATATAATAGATGTAATGCTTTTCAAAGAAATCGAGTGGGAATGGGAAAAATCTGAAACTTCCTCTTGACAGAAAAGCACCGGGTTAGTATACTAGAATAGCTGTTTTGTGGTATTCTGCGTTGCAAAAATGTGGCGCATGTTACACATACAAGATTCATGTAAGGGCGAGGAGTGTTGTTCTTATGTTTCGGACCTATCAGCCGAAAAAGCGCCAGCGCAGCAAGGTGCATGGCTTTCGTTCCCGTATGTCTACCAAAAACGGGCGCCGGGTGTTGGCTGCGCGCCGCCGTCGTGGACGCAAAGTTCTCAGCGCCTAAGATCCAATGGAATTTATAATCCCTGCATGGCTTAGCCCGCCCCGTTGCTTGCCACCGTGCGCAGTGGGAACGGGCTTTTCCAGTATCCGAGGGCGTTGCGCCTAAAAGGTTGCGCAAAGCAGCAAAGAAGGTCGTCCTGGATATAAAAAGTGAAAAAATTTCCATGAAATGAAGGGTTTTACTTGCAGCGCACATACCGTTTGCAGAAAAACAGGCAATTCCAGTATGTGTACCGGCGGGGTAAAAGCGCCGCATGCAAAGACATGGTGCTATTGTATGCCCGGGGTGCAGGCTTGCGGGTGGGTTTTTCCATCAGCAAAAAAATCGGCAATGCCGTTATGCGCAACCTCGTAAAAAGACGCTTGAGAGAGTGCTTCCGTCCTTATTTAAGTCAGGTAAAGTCCGGGTGGTATGTTCTGGTGGCCAGGCCAGGCGCCGCACAGACGGCGTATGGAGACTTGGCCCGCGGCCTTCAATACCTATTAAAGAAGCAGAATCTGATCCGAGAAGGGTCTAGCCAGAAATGAAGCGTTTGCTCTTGTTCTGTATTCGCCTTTACAGGCGATATATTAGCCCCCTCTTTCCGCCTAGCTGTCGGTTTCGACCTACCTGCTCTCAATACGCGCTGACCGCTGTGGAGCGGTTTGGCGTGTTAAAGGGCGGTTGGATGGCAATCAAGCGGATTCTGCGCTGCAATCCTTTTCATAAGGGCGGTTACGATCCTGTGCCCGAGGACACGAACGCAACGATTAGGAGGGAATGAACCCACATGAATGAGTTCCTCAAATCCATTTTGGACGGCATAAATTCCGTAATTGGAAATTATGGCTGGTCCATTATGCTCTTTACCCTGCTGATCCGCCTGGTGCTATTGCCTTTTGACGCAAAAAGCCGCAAGAGCATGCGCAAGACGCAAAAGCTTCAGCCCCAAATCGCCGTACTTCAAAAGAAGTATAAAAACGACAAGGAAAAGCTCAACCAGAAGATGGCGGAGCTGTACAAAAAGGAGCATATTAATCCCTTATCGGGCTGCTTGCCTATGCTTTTGTCTCTCCCTGTTCTGTTTGCGATGTTTGCTGCCATGCGCATGATCGCCAATGAACAGATTGCGGGCCATGTGTTTACTTACCTGTCTGGCAGCACACCCCAATTTGAGGGCTGGCTGTGGGTAAGAAACATTTGGATGCCTGACAGCCCCTTTGCGACCATGGTGCCCGATGCTTCCAGTATATCTCAGATTACCCGGGATATCTGGCAGGCTGTATATGCTGGGCTGACCCCTGCACAATTGGCAGCGCTGCCTGCCACCATTACCTATGACTTTTCCACCGATGCGGCCATGAAAACCACTGTGGCCGCCATGGTTCAGTTTATGCAAGGCCTGCCTGCTTACGAATCCATGATCAACGTTATGCCGGGCCTTAGCAATATCAACCTGATTTTTATGAAGCTGTCTGTGTTTGCCCAGTACAACGGCTTCTTCCTGTTACCCGTGCTTGCAGCTGTCACCCAGTTCCTGACCGCTTCCCTGATGCCCCAACAAGCTCCCCAGGAAGGGCAGGCCGGTACTGGCAACTTCATGAAGTGGTTTTTCCCGATTTTCTCCCTGTTTATCTGCTCCAGCTACAATGCAGGCTTCGCCTTGTATTGGGTAACCGCCAACTTGATTGCTGCCGGGCAGAATGTAGTGCTTAATAAGTACTTTGATGCACAGGATAAGAAAGTTGCTGATATCGGAGAGGGGACAGTAAAGTGAAAATCTATGAATCGTCAGCAAAAACCATAGAAGATGCCATTTCATCCGGCCTGGAACACTTGGGCGCTTCAATCAGTGATGTAACCATCGATATTTTGGAAGAAGGCAGCAAGGGCTTGTTTGGCTTGTTTGGCAGCCGCATGGCCAAGGTTCGCTTGACACTGAAAGATCAGGAAGAATCCCTTTGGACAACGCTGTCCAAGGAAAGTGCATCCTCTGCGGCGTCTGCTCCGAAGGCAGTTCAACAACCTAAGGCTCAACCCAAAAAGGAACAGCCCCGCAAAGAGCCGGCCCCTGAAAAGGCTTCAGAGAAAAAGGCTGTCACGAAAGTGACAACCCCTACTCCTGAAAAGGAGGACAGGCCTGTTTCTGTGATGCGGGCCCCTCGGCCTGTAGAACCCGTTGCGGCATCAGCATCTGAGCCGGTAGTGCCCGCGCCTCAGGCCGATCCTGAAACTCCCGAAGGAAAGGCGCAGCAGTTCCTGCAGACGCTGACAAAGCTCATGGGTGTTGAAGTGAGTGTTGCTGTTTCAAGGGATGAAGAAGGAAATGTGTTGGTAAAAATGCATGGGGATACTTTGGGCATCCTGATCGGCCGCCGGGGCGAAACGCTGGATGCGCTGCAGTACCTCACCAGCCTGCAAGTGAACAAGGGCATGGAGCAGTATATCCGGGTAACGCTGGATACCGAAAACTACCGCGCCAAGCGGGAAGAGGCTTTGACCCGCCTGGCTAACCGCATGGCGAACCGGGCCGTGAAGACTGGCCGCAAAGTGGTGCTGGAGCCCATGAACCCCTATGAGCGGCGCATCCTTCATAGTGCGCTGCAGTCAAACGAAGCGGTTACCACCCATAGCGAAGGGGAAGAGCCCAATCGCCATGTGGTGATTACATTGAAAACCGAAAAGCCTGTAAAGCCTGTGCAACAATAATCGGTAAAAAAGCGCCGTCCTTTTCCAACTTGGAAAGGGGCGGCATTTTTGTGTTGACAAACGGATGCAATCAAAAGGCTTTTTTATGCTTGACAGAGCGACATGATTGGGATATACTAAATTAGTAAATTATAAAATTAGTAAATGAGGTATAGGAAATGGATATTCCCGTATCATTGAAACACAAGCCGGTAATTGTCAGCAGCAATTACGAAAATGTAGATGGGCGTCAGGCCTACAATTCAGACGCAAAGGGGCTTTCCCTTGGCCTTGCCCAGTGGAACGATAGGGGAAAGGTGGATATTTCTGCAAAGATTTGGCGCTATACGGGCGAAAAATGGTCCCGCCAATCAGAAGAAATGCCATTGCATCGCGTGCTTGATTTGACACTGCTCATCTGCAGGGCAAAACAGCACTTTCAGGAAGCGTACCGCTTCCCAAAACTGTACGACGAGGAACGTACCCGGCTGGACCGCATTCCCCTTCAGGGGGATGCCATGACGGTGGAAGTATGCAAGGAAAATCCCTTCATTGAGGAAGATATCAAGCTGTTTTGCGATGCGCTTCAAAAGGATGATGAACTGCTTGCTGAACGGCTGCATCTGTTGGCAAATATGCTTATTGAAATGGGGTATGGGCGTGGATACGCGGGAAAAGAGAAAAGCCCTGCAAAGGGCCTATAAGGAAACGACAGAAGTTGGGTCTGTCAGCATCTATCAAAACAAGCAAAACGGGAAATATCTCATACTTGTGGAGCCTAACGAAAAAGGGGCAGAAAGCCGTTTTCAATTTTCCGTAAAGACAGGTTCCTGCATCCATCCGGCGTTGATAAAGGACTGGGAAGCATTTGGCCCGGAAGCATTTAGCCGTACAGTGCTGGAAACCCTGAAGAAAAAGCCGGAGCAGACATCTCACGAGTTTCAGGAGGATTTGGAAACGCTGGCTGAGATGCACCGCAGCCAGTGGAACAAAGAAATGTCGTATTGATTCACATGGTTTGTTTTAAAAGCTGGCTGATGGCAAGCCTGCATGCCCCTGTGGCCGCGTCTGTCTTTGATATAAGGACGTGGGCATGGGGGTATTTTTCCTGTATCAGGCTCTTGAAACGGGTATAATGATGCGGGCATTTTGTGATGGCGCTGCCCCAGGCCGCAACTTGGAATTTGGGGTCATCAAATAAATGTAGTTTGTTGATGATGGCATCAGCCAACGAAAAGGTATGGATGGCCGCTTCGCGCAAAATTGCGATGGCTTGGTCATCGCCGCCCTGGGCCGCCTCGTTGACGAGCAGGCTCAAACCGGGATCCTGCCATGTTCGCTGCTGGATGTTCAAACAGATAGCCATTAAGTCTTCCTTGCTTTTTATCTTCAGCACACCTGCCAACGATTTGGATAAAGGGGAGGGCGGCACACGTTCATCCAGCAGAAGGCTCATGTGGTTAACCGCTCGGTAGCCGATCCAAGCACCGGAGCCTTCATCGCCCATAATGCAAGGCGGCCAGCCGCCGCAGCGGGCCGTATCACCCCGGGCATTCCGGCCAAAGGCGATAGAGCCTGTACCGGCTATAACGATGGCTCCAACGCCTCCTGTAGCCGTGTAAAGGGCGGTCTCGGCATCACTGAGCAGCGTCATAGGACACAAAAATCCGGTCAGGGAGGCATAGAACGCCCGGACTATCGCCAAGTCGCCAACTGTGTCGATGCCTGTGGTTCCGCAAACCAAAAATGCACAATCTTCCCGCCTGCCATGAAACTGCGTCAGGCAGCAATCGATATGGTGGTTGATGCGGGCAACCACTTCCGCTTGAGAAAGATAATAGTGAGAGGCTGGGGACCCTGAATACGAGGCCAATTCCTGGCCGTCAGTCCTGCAAGCCTTTATCAGATATTTTGTTGCGCCCCCGTCAATTCCAATTACGTACTTCATAAGCATTATTCCTTAAAGTTAAATAGCCATCGTGCAATTTACGGCATCTTTACAACTTGCTGGCGGTATCCCTCGCCCAGGGGGAGGCCTGCACCCATTGCCCATAAATCGTATGCCTTCATGTCCAAAAGAAAGGAGGAGTCCTTCTCCTGCCTCGCGGCTTTGGTGTATAAAATCCCCTTGGGCAATGAAGCAAGAAAGGGCCTGGTCTTTTCCCGAAATCCCAAAAGCCGGAAGGCAGAGGGATGGCAGGATGTGAGACACGCCAGGGTTAATTCCAGGACCACATGGGTTAGAAGCCGGTTTAGCCGGGTGTAGGTATAACGCTTTGTTTTCAACTTTGAAATCAGTTCTTTGCGGGTAATACAGGAAGGGGAAAAACGCATAATCCGGTGTTCCAAGCCTTCTCCGACACCGGGATATGCCGTAAGTGACGCTTCCTGAAGAGAGGCGAGGGTGTGGCGCAAAAGAAGATCCAGGGAATGAGGTGCATGATAACGGCCTGCTTCCATGGCCTCAAGCGCAAGGGGGAGAACCTCTTGCGGGAACATTTCCCGTACATGCCCCCAATCTCCCCTAAGGAGCGCGGCCCGCGCTGCAGTGGCTGATGCAAAGCCCTCCTGCCAGCCCGAGTCATGGTAATCACCCTGGCGCAATACAGGAACCGGACGCATGGAGCTGCGAAGCTGCTCCATCGCTCTGAGATAGCAAATAGCCAGAACGTTATTGGGTGAGGCAACAAGCCCTGCATCTTCGCTGCTCAGGATGCTTGCCAAAGCCTCTCCTTGCGCCCTGGCGTGAGAACAACCGCGCTTGAGCCCGGCGCGGAGCAGATGGTTGAAATCCTCCGTAGGGCTTTCCAGAAGCCTTGCTGCCGCTTGCAAACCCGCAATGTTTTCGCTTTCGCAGCCAAAGGAGAGATAATCCGCTCCCAGCGCCTGCAATATGGAAACACCGCCCAGGGCAAAGGCTTCCGCCTCCCGTATGGCATAGGCGGCGGGTAATTCCACCACCACATCGGCTCCACCAAGCAGTGCCATTCTTGCCCGAAGGGCGGGAGAAAAAAGTGCGGCATCCCCGCGCTGTGTAAAGGGGCCGCTCATTACGCAGACAATGATTTGCGCGCCTGTCATGGCACGGGCCTGGGTTAACTGATAGGCGTGGCCCTTATGGAAGGGGTTATATTCGCAAATGACACCGCATACGGACTGTCTGTCCTGCACCTTTACGCGCCCCCTTCCCTCTGTATTGCTGGACGGATTCTCTTTTTATCGATAATTCGCATTTTTATGGAATAACCCTTTTTTTTTACTCTTGTATACTGTATAATAGATTGGTTGAAAAATAACGCGAATTTTTCGCGCGCATTTTTATGGCTGCAATAAGGAGGCTTCTATTCATGTCCGCATTGGAGAAGATCAAGGCAAAGGCCAAACAAAAGGGAAAGCACATTGTGCTGGCCGAAGGTACCGAACCCCGTACCGTACAAGCGTCTGCCCGCATCGTGCGTGAAGGCATTGCCAAGGTGACTCTGGTAGGCAGTGTGGAGGAAATTCAGAAGGTGGCTGCCCAGACTGGCACCGATTTGACGGGCGTTTCCATTGTGGACCCTTCTTGCAGTGAGAAAACTGCCGGATATGCCCAATTGCTTTACGACTTGCGCAAAAGCAAAGGGATGACCCCGGAAGAGGCGCATAAACTAGTCTCCACGAATACGCTGTACTTCGGGGCTGTGATGGTAAAAAGCGGCGATGCCGATGGCATGGTGGCCGGAGCCATCAACTCCACAGGCAATGTGCTGCGGCCGGCGCTTCAAATAATCAAGACGGCTCCCGGTATCTCCGTGGTATCCTCCTGCTTTATTATGGAAGTTCCCGATAAAAAATATGGGGACGATGGTGTAATGGTGTTTGCTGATTGCGCCGTAATCCCCAATCCCACCGCCGATGAGCTTGCTGCGATTGCCATCGCCAGCGCGCGTACGGGCAAGGAATTGGTGGACCTCGATCCCAAGGTAGCCATGCTCTCCTTCTCCACCAAGGGCAGCGCCAAGCATGACCTGGTTACTAAGGTGCAGGAAGCTACGCAAAAAGCTCATGAGCTTGACCCGGATCTGCCCTTGGATGGTGAGTTGCAGGCGGATGCGGCGCTGGTGGAATCGGTTGGCCAGCTCAAGAGCCCCGACAGTGCTGTTGCCGGAAAAGCCAATGTTTTGGTTTTCCCCGATTTGCAGGCCGGCAACATCGGCTACAAGCTGGTGCAGCGCCTGGCAGGTGCTGTGGCTGTGGGCCCCATCGTTCAAGGCTTGGCAAAGCCTGTGAACGACTTGAGCCGCGGCTGTTCGGTGGATGACATCGTCAGCGTCGTAGCCATTACCGCCGTCAAGGCGTAGGAATAAACCAGTAAGGGAGAACAAGCACCATGAAAATTCTGATCCTGAACGCCGGTTCCTCTTCCCTCAAATATCAATTGATCGACATGCAGGATGAGTCTATCCTGGCCAAAGGCCTGGTAGAACGCATAGGCATTGCGGGCAGCAAAATATCTCAAAAGGCCGGGAATAAAGTTTATGAAGTCCAGGCACCCATGAAAGACCATGTGGAGGGCATTCAGTATATGCTGGCTGCCCTTACCGATGCCGATAAGGGTGTCGTGAAGAGCATGGATGAAATCGGCGCAGTCGGCCACAGGGTTTTGCATGGCGGCGAGAAATTCAGCGCATCCGTTGTCATAAACGACGCCGTTATTGCCGCTATAGAAGAAAATATCCCGTTAGGGCCTTTGCACAATCCCGCCAATTTGATGGGTATCCGCGCCTGCCAGAAAATTATGCCCAACACACCCAATGTAGCGGTTTTTGATACGGCCTTCCATCAAACGATGCCCAAAAAAGCGTATTTGTACGGCGTGCCCAAGGAATACTATACCCGTTTGAAGGTGCGCCGCTATGGCTTTCATGGCACATCCCACCGCTATGTGAGCAAGCGTGCTGCCGAATTCCTGGGCCTGCCTGTGCAAGGCCTTCGGGTCATCACCTGCCATTTGGGCAATGGTTCCTCCCTGGCCGCTGTAAAGGATGGCAAGTGCATTGATACCAGTATGGGCATCACACCTTTGGAAGGTGTCGTGATGGGCACCCGTTCGGGCAACCTTGACCCTGCTGTGGTGCAGTTTATTGCCAACAACGATCACAAGACCGTGGATGAAGTCCTGGAAATCCTCAACAAAAAATCTGGCCTTGTGGGTTTGTCTGGTATTTCCAGCGACATGCGGGATATCGACGCCGCGGCCGAACAGGGCAACCAGGATGCGATCACTGCCCGTGAGATGCTGGTATACGGCATCCGCAAGTACATTGGCGCGTATGCTGCAGCCATGAACGGTGTGGATGTGATTGTCTTTACCGCCGGCATTGGAGAAAACAACATGGAGCTTCGCCGCCGGGTGATGGAAGGCTTTGAATTCCTGGGCGCCAAGCTGGACCTGGAGAAGAACAAAACCCGGGATGAGGCGATTATTTCCACCGATGACAGCAAGGTGAAGGTAGTTGTCATCCCCACCAATGAGGAGATCGTAATTGCCCGGGATACTTTGGAATTGGTAACGGCATGACCGCTGCCGGTTTTTTGAAAAAACCTATGAATTCCTGGGCTTGGCCGAGTTATCCGGAAAAAAAGATTGACAAAAGGCTTGCTGCATTCTATAATAGCAGTCGGTCACATTTGAGGTGAAGCCATGCTTTTGGATATTTCCCGGGCATTACGTGCCCCAGGCACTGAGTTTCCTTTTCTGGTAGGAGAAGAAATCCCGCCACAGGATATCCTGGGTGAGACAGTCTCTTTTGACAAGGTGGTACTCAGCGGCTTTTTCAGCTCGGGGGGAGAGAGCATCCTGATCCATGGGCAATTGACAACCGTTGCCCATGCACGCTGCGCCAATTGCTTGGAGGCGGCGGCTATCAAGGTGGAATCCCCGTTCCGGGAGATTTTTGTAAAAGATGGCGACCCGGAAGATCCGGACAAATTTGCCTTTGAAGGCGAAGCGTTGGATCTTTCCCAATTGGCCTTGTCATTGACGGTACTTGCGCTGCCGATGCGCTTTTTGTGCCGGGAGGATTGTAAAGGCCTATGCCCTGTATGTGGCGGTAATTTAAACGAGAATCTATGCACGTGCCAGAAGGAATTGCCCCCAAAGCATCCTTTTGAGGCATTGCAGCAATTGCTTTCAAAGGATGAGGAGGTGTAGTCATGGCTCTTCCCAAAGGTAAAATTTCCAAGGCACGCAAGCACAGCCGCCGGGCTAACTGGAAGCTGAGCCTGCCGGGTATTGTAGAATGCCCCCAGTGCCACAAAATGAAGATGTCCCACCGGGTTTGCAAACATTGCGGCTTCTATGACGGCAAACAGGTCATCGTCATCGAAACGGAAAAGAAAAAGGCCTAATATTGTGCGGGGTTTTCCCGCACGCATCATGCATAGCCCGTAGAAAAAGAGGAGTACGCAAAAGCGCCTGTCAGAGAGCGGGGTTCACCGGCTGCAAGATCCTGCAAGCGTTGCTTTTGGGGAAGGTCGCTTTGGAGGGCGGTGGGGAAAGCGGTATATACTGCTACCCTGCCCGGTTGCACCCGTGATCGTGTAAAGAGGCGGCAATATGCCGCAAAGCAAGGTGGTACCACGGAGCTGCTCCGTCCTTCGGGACGCGGGCAGCTGTTTTTTTATTTGGGAGGCAGCATGGATATCGAAAAAATCATGTCCCGGCTGGATGCTGGCGGTCTTATCCTGCTGGCTTTGGGAGCCGGCCTGGGCTTCTTTGCAAAAGTGCTGGCCGGAAAGATATCCCCAAAGCAAGCGGATAAGCTGGAAAAAGTGTTGCGTTTTGCAGGCTTGGGCCTTGCCATATTAGGTGCATTGATTTTGCTGGATGTGTTTGGCTGAAGGAGGAAAGCGTATGGAAATGGAAAAAGTGTTTAACCCTCAGCAGATAGAGAAGGAATTATACGAAAAATGGGAGCAGTCAGGGGCGTTTCGCGCTCACCGGGTGCCGGGCAAAAAGCCTTTCACCATCGTGATGCCGCCCCCCAATATTACGGGGCAGCTTCATATGGGCCATGCCATGGATTGCCTGATGCAGGATGCGCCCATTCGCTACCATCGCATGAAGGGCGATCCTACCCTTTGGCTGCCGGGAACCGACCATGCCTCCATCGCCACGGAAGTGAAAATCGTGGAGCAGATGGCCAAGGAGGGCATCAAAAAGGAAGATATTGGCCGGGACGCGTTTCTTGAACGGGCCTGGAAATGGAAAGAAGAGTACGGCGGGCGCATTACAAAGCAGCAGCGCCGCCTGGGCGCAAGCTGTGACTGGAGCCGGGAACGCTTCACCATGGATGAGGGCTGTTCCAAGGCCGTGCGGGAAGTGTTTGTGCGCCTTTATGAGAAGGGGCTTATCTACCGGGGCGACCGCATCATCAACTGGTGCCCGGTATGCAAAACAGCTTTGTCCGATGCGGAAGTGGAATATGAGGAACAGGCGTCTCATTTATGGCACATCCGTTATCCCGGCACTGACGGTTCCCAGGGCGTGGTGGTGGCCACCACAAGGCCGGAAACTATGCTGGGCGATACGGGTGTAGCTGTAAACCCGGAGGATGAGCGCTATACCCATCTGGTAGGGAAAAGCGTGATGCTGCCCCTGGCTAACAGAGCCATCCCCGTGGTGGCGGACGATTATGTGGATAAGGAATTCGGAACCGGCGCGGTGAAGATGACCCCCGCCCACGATCCCAACGACTTTGAGGTGGCCCAGCGGCATAGCCTGGAAGTGCTGCGGGTGACCAATGACGACGGCACCATGAATGAGCATGCCGGAAAGTATCAGGGCCTTACCCAAATGGAATGCCGCCGCAAGGTGGTGGAGGAACTGACGGCGCTGGGCCTGCTTGTCAAGATCGAAGACTATACCCATAATGTAGGCACCTGCTACCGCTGCCACAAAACCGTGGAGCCGTTGGTGAGCCGCCAATGGTTTGTAAAGATGAAGCCCTTGGCTGAGCCGGCTTTGGAAGCGGTGCGGTCTGGAAAGACGAATTTTGTGCCGGAGCGGTTTTCAAAGACGTATTACAATTGGATGGAGAATATTCGGGATTGGTGCATCAGCCGCCAGTTGTGGTGGGGACATCGGATTCCTGCCTGGTATTGCGCCGATTGCGGAGAAATGATTGTGTCCAAGGAAGCGCCTGCTGCTTGCACAAAGTGCGGAAGCACCCATCTTCATCAGGATGAGGACGTGCTGGATACCTGGTTCTCCTCCGCACTGTGGCCTTTTTCAACGCTGGGGTGGCCTGAGGACACAGAGGACTTGAAATATTTCTATCCCACAGATGTACTGGTGACAGGCTATGATATCATCTT
>JAEVYX010000066.1 GCA_023392515.1 Bacillota bacterium
ATATTATTCTTGGTCTGCTTGTTTCCAAACATGCTTAACACCAGACAGGCGGGGGGCCCGGCGGTATAGCTGACCCAGGAAATAGGCGCAAAGTGGGCTTGGTTATCCTGATCGTATGTGCCCACCAGAAAAATCTGCTGGGTAAAGAAACAGCGGGCCTGTGGGTCTAGATGTTCCATAAGGTCATTTCCTCCAGCGAGAAGGTTTCGTTTTGCAGACCGTGGTAGTAGTTGCCTGATTCAGTGGTGAATTTGAAAACGCAGTAATCCTCATCGTCAATGCCCTTGGGGTAGTAAATCTCAAACCCTTCCCGCCAAAGCCTGGCTTTGTGATCATGATCCGTCAGCACCTGCATGCTGCCAACCAGCATCAAGCCTTTAAATTCATTCTCCCTGCAAAAATAGATGCAGGCCTTTGGGTTATGCAAAAATTGCTGTGTGCGTTTGGCAGAAAAATTGGTGGAGAAATAGTGGGTGACAATGTTGTCCCTTTCCAGTACCAGCATGGCTTTGGTATTGGGGTGTCCCGTTTCACAAACAGAGGATACATAGGCGATTTTCGCATGCTGGAGAAGCTCTTTCATTTCATTCAGCTTTTCGGCGTTCATCTTTCGTTCTCCTTATCTTCCAGGTTGTTCAATATCTTTTTGAGTGTCCCTTCAAATGCGTGGATTTCATCCGGGGGAATATGGCGGTAGAAGATTTCGCTCATCTGCGCAGATACCATCCGGTATTTTTCCTTCATACCTTTTGCCTTTTCGGTGAGGCTGATCTTGAATTGACGCCGGTCTTTTTCATCTGTATTACGCTCCAGATAGCCCTGCTGCACCATGCGGTCCAGCATGCTGGTCAGGGTTGTTTTGGCAAGCCCTGTCCTGCGGGACAATTCTACGATGGGCAGACTGTCCTCCTGCCAAAGGACATACAATATGCGCCCCTGGGCCCCGTTGAATTCTGATATGCCGGCTTCAGTGAGGAGCCGCTCGAAAATCCTCCCTTGAAGCTGCTTGATTTGGGAGATCAAAAATCCCCCTTGCGTTTCGCCTGCCAATCGCATCCCTCCATTCACTCCATATAGGATAGTCCTATATGGAACTAATGTCAAGAGGAAGCTTCCAACAATTTGCTCCGCTGTTCTGAGGGTGCTTTCCCAAAACAAAAAGAGGCCGCCGAAAAATCGGCGGCCGGAGATACGTAGATGGATTAGCGCTTGGAGAACTGGGGAGCCCGACGGGCAGCCTTGAGGCCATACTTTTTGCGTTCCTTCATCCGGGGGTCCCGGGTGAGGAAACCGGCCTTCTTGAGAGCGCCGCGCAGTTCGGGATCCGCTTTGCAAAGCGCACGGCTGATGCCGTGACGGATCGCGCCGGACTGGCCGGTCAAACCGCCGCCAACAACGTTCACCAGAATATCGAAGCTTCCGGCGACGTTGGTCAGCTGCAGGGGCTGACGAACGGTCATTTTAAGGGTTTCCAAGCCGAAATAATTATCAATATCCCGCTTGTTGATCATGATTTTGCCGTCCCCGGGCACCAAACGGACGCGGGCAACCGCACTTTTACGGCGGCCAACGGCATTGAAATCTGCTTGAGCCATTCTATTTTACGCTCCTTTCCGCGTCACTTCAGGTCCAGTTTTTCGGGCATCTGGGCTTCGTGTTCATGCTCAGTCCCAGCATATACCCTCAGCTTGGTCGCCATTTTACGGCCAAGGGGGCCTTTGGGCAGCATGCCAACGATGGCCTTCTTTACAGCGAACTCAGGCTTTTCGGCCATGAGCTTGCGGTAGGGGGTTTCTTTCAAGCCGCCCGGGAAACCGGAGTGATGATAATAAATTTTATCATCCAGCTTGTGGCCGGTGAGAATCGCCTTTTCGGCGTTGATGATGATTACATGATCGCCTGTATCCACATACGGCGTATAGATGGGCTTATGCTTGCCGCGAAGAATCCCAGCAACCTTGCTGGCCAAACGGCCCAGGGCCATTCCTTCGGCATCCACAAGAAACCATTTGCGTTCAATGGCCTCCGCTTTGGGCATGAAGGTTTTCAAAAGAAATTCCTCCTTGGATAATGGTTGAAAAAGTCTGCGGTCTGCATGATGGTCGCACGCTTCCGCCTTTGTCAATAGTCCCGGGGCTAGCGGAGTCTATTGATGCCATTTGCTATCATATAATATTTTTCTGGGGCTTGTCAAGGGTTTTACGGCAAAAAAGCCAATCATTCCGGGAAATTTTCCGAAGCATTGACTGTATTTCCGTCAAGATGCGAATGCACATACGAAATAAACGGATCAGTCCAAAGGATGCTCCAAAAGCCATTCCTCCAGAAGCCGGGAAATCTGGTTCGCAATTTGCTCATAATAGGAATCGTTGCCGCCAAATGGGTCGCTGACAGGCTGCAAAAATGTCTGTGCCTTCTTAGCATGCTCTGGAAACCGGTTGGAAAACTCCCGCAGGTGGCCGGGGGTCATGCAAAGGATGACATCGGAGTTTTCGCAAAGCGATGCGCTTAAACGCTTGGCCCGATGCCCCTGCAGGGACAGGCCACGGTTGGCCATGGCCCGCTGGGCGCCGGGAGAAGCGGGTGTACCGGGTAAGACATGAAGCCCCGCACTGTCGCAAGAGGCGGTCAGTCCCTGCCGGCGGCATAGCGCTTCCATCAGGCATTTGGCCATAGGGCTTCGGCAGGTGTTTCCGGTGCATACAAACAGGATGCGGGTCATCATGCCCTCCTTATTCCTGGTCAGCGTCGATTTTTGAAAAGGATGCTGCCCGACTTAAACGGTTCATGACAGCCAGGCCCATGCCTTGGGCAGGCAGAATTTCGCTGAAAATGCAGGCAATCCCCTCATGATCCATTCTGCGCAGCAGGTCGTACAGCCGGGAAGCCGCTTCTTCCGGACGGTTCAAGCTGCCGATGCTGAGAACATAGCGGGCTCCATAGGCCGGGATGTGCTCCGAAAAAGCCAGAATACAGGCGGATTTTCCATTTGCAAGGGCCTCATCATACCTGTTTGCGCAAACGGAACATACCCGTTCAGGTTGCCCAGATACTAGCGTCAGCATGCCGCAAGGTGCATAATGCCGGTAGCGCATGCCGGGGGAAAGCGCCTTTTCTCCCGCCTGGAGCGGCCGTAAAACGCTGTCCGCAACCTTTACATCACCCAGAATGGGGGAGAGCATGGCTGGTGTGACCCCGCCTGGGCGAAGCACAACAGGGATGTCTCTTGTCATGTCAAGCACGGTGGATTCTAGCCCTACTTCACAGTCGCCCCCATCCAAAATGAGTGGGATGCGCCCCTGCAAATCCTCCATCACGTGGGCGGCCTTGGTGGGACTGGGACGCCCGCTGCTGTTTGCGCTGGGGGCTGCCACCGGGCAGCCGCAGGTTGCAAGTAGCGCCCTGGCCACCGGGTGGGAGGGCATACGTACTGCCACCGTAGAAAGGCCCGCCGTGACCACACTGGGCACCGCAGGCGTTTTGGGTAGCAACAATGTCAAAGGCCCGGGCCAGAACACATCCATAAGATGCCTGGACCGATCGTCCACTTGGCATAGGGGAGCAAGGTCCTGTATATCCGCCACATGCACGATCAGCGGATTGTCTGCCGGGCGGCCCTTGGCGGCAAAGATGCGCAGTACCGCGTCTTCATTGAGAGCATTGGCTCCAAGGCCGTATACCGTCTCTGTGGGGAAGGCCACCAATTGGCCTTGCCGCAAAAGCTCCGCCCCGAGGCGGATGGTATCTTCCCCTGCGGGAAGGCACTGGGTTTGCATTTTTTCTTTCGTCTCCTTAGACAATTAAATCCATAAGGCCATCAGGCAGCCTGCCACCACACCTAAGGACAGCAGGAACGTTTCCAGACGGCCGGAGCTTTCCTTTTGCGCCTCGGGGAGCAAGCTGGCGCAGGTGATCTGCAGCATGGCCCCGCCCGCCAACCCCAGACATGCAGCTAGCGCCTGCCGGCTTCCGTAGCCTACCTCAAGGCCGATCAGCGTACCGATCAAGGCAGGGAGGCCGCTTGCAAAGGCGGATAACAGCGCTCGTGAGGGCTTCAACCCCCCCGCTCTGAGGGGAAGGGCCATTACCAACCCTTCAGGCACGTCATGCAGCACAATCGCCAAGCAAAGGGATAAGCCAAAGACAGGTGCATCGGCATATCCGGCCCCTACCGCCAGCCCTTCGGGGAAATTGTGCAGCGCAATGCCTGCGCCAATAAGGATGCCGGAGCGCAAGAGGGAAGTTTGTTTTCCTTTCAGGCGCAGGCGGGATAGGGCTACATCGGAGATCAGCATGAAAAAAATACCGGTAAACAGTCCAATGATGCCCATGCCCTGATGAAGCAGCATGGCCTCAGGAAGCAGTTCAAAGCATACAATGGACAGCATAAGCCCGCCGGTGAAATGCAGTATCCGGCTCACCGACCGCGGGGTAAGCGTGGGAATCAGGATTGCGATCAGTCCGCCCATTCCGGTTCCCAAAAGCGCCGCACAGGCGCTTAAAAGCAGCAAGGTCGCATCAATCATACAACGCCCCCTTGCCGCAAACCTATTAAAGCAGCGGGGGAATTATACCAGACTGCTAAAATAGTATGAGCAGGAGGCGGGCAGTTTCACCCTTCTGATGCGGGGCTTATGCTTCCTTTTGCAGATCTTTAAGCTTTTGAGCCTGCTCTTCCATACGCAGCGCATCAATGATTTCGTCCATGTCCCCATCCACAATGGCATCGATGCGGTACAGTGTCAGCCCGATGCGGTGATCCGTCACCCGGCCCTGGGGGAAGTTATAGGTGCGGATACGCTCACTCCGGTCGCCGGAGCCTATTTGGCCTTTGCGGTTCTGGGCATATTCCGCATCCTTTTCAGACTGCATCTGTTCCAAAAGCCTGGATTTCAAAACCTTCATGGCTTTTTCCCGGTTCTTGATCTGGCTTTTTTCATCCTGGCAGGTAACCACCAGGCCCGTAGGCAGGTGGGTGATGCGCACAGCGGAGTCCGTGGTGTTAATACACTGGCCGCCATGCCCGGTGGAGCGGTATACGTCGATGCGCAAATCCCCCGGGGCAATATTCACTTCCACATCCTCCGCCTCCGGAAGCACCGCCACCGTGCAGGCACTGGTGTGGATGCGCCCGCTGGACTCGGTTGCCGGCACACGCTGAACCCTGTGCACGCCGCTTTCAAACTTCAAGCGGCTGAAAGCGCCGTTTCCGTAAATCGAGAATACCGCTTCCTTTACTCCACCCAGTTCCGTCATGTTGGTGGCAATCGGCTCCACCCGCCAGTTGTGGCGCTCGGCATACCGGGCGTACATTCTAAGCAGGTCGGCAGCAAACAAGCTGGCTTCCTCGCCGCCAACGCCGCCCCGTA
>JAEVYX010000076.1 GCA_023392515.1 Bacillota bacterium
ACGTCATCTGCGTCCTCGATTTTCCCCATGGCGCAGGCGGTGCGGCGGCGAAAGAGGCCTTGGCGGCCGAATATGCCGCCCAGGGCGTTAAAGAAATTGACATGGTAATGAACTACGGCTATTTAAAAAGCGGCCGCGGGGACGCGGTGGAAGATGAAGTCAGGCGGGTTACAGCAAAAGCCCATGAAAAAGGAGCTTTGGTAAAAGTCATTTTTGAGACCAGCGCCCTCACCATAGCGGAGATCAAAAAGGGCACAGAGCTATGCATTGCGGCGGGCGCGGATTTTGTGAAAACCTCCACCGGCTTTGGCGGGGGCGGTGCGACCATGGAAGCGGTGACGGCTATGCTGGAAGCGGCCGGGGGCCGAATCAAAGTGAAGCCTTCCGGCGGCGTGCGGAATTATGAAACGGCCAAGCAGTATATCGAAATGGGCTGCGCAAGGCTTGGGGTAGGGTATACATCCACGCCCGTCATTTGTGACGGCCAGGGCAGCGCGGACACGGATTATTAAGTAAACATAATGGAGGCGTTTTTTATGGACAGCGTACAATTTGTGGAGGAATTGGTCAAAAAGGCGCGGGCAGCGCAGGCACTATACGAAACCTTTTCTCAGGAGCAGGTTGACGCGGCTGTCCGCGCACTGGCAAAGGCGATCTTTGATCATGCCGAGCCTCTGGCACGCATGGCTGTGGACGAGACGCGCATGGGCGTGTATGAGGACAAGGTCAAAAAGAACATGGGCAAAGCCCGGGTGATCTGGAATGACCTGAAAGGGAAAAAAAGCGTAGGCATCATTCGCGTATTGGAAGCGGAAGGCTTGGTGGAAGTGGCAAAGCCCATCGGCGTGGTCGGCGCGGTGACTCCCACCACCAACCCGATCGTAACGCCCATGTGCAACGCCATGTTCGCCTTGAAGGGGCGTAATGCCATTATCATTTGCCCCCATCCCCGGGCCAAGCGGAGCAGTGCCGAGGCTGTCCGGCTTATGAAGGAGGCCATCCTCCCAATGAATCTGCCGGAGGATATTATTCAAATCATTGAGGAGCCTTCGGTGGAGTTGTCCGGGCTGGTCATGAAATTGTGTGATGTGTGCATTTCTACCGGCGGCGCGGGGATGGTGAAGGCTGCCTACGCATCGGGCAAGCCCGCCTTTGGCGTAGGCGCCGGGAATGTGCAATGCCTGATTGACGAGGATGCGGATATTGACGCCTGCGTGCCCATGATTATTGAGGGCAGGCGCTTTGATAACGGCATCATCTGCTCGGCGGAACAGACTGCCATCATGCCCCGGAAGCTGTATGACAGAATCATGGATGCCTTTGTGAAAAACGGCGCTGCGTATATAAGCCGCGCCGAAGATGTGGCAAAGCTTCGGGATACGCTTTTCCCGGGCGGGGTCATGGATAAATTCTGCGTTGGGCAGTCGGCTGAATATGTGGCGCAGAAGGCCGGCATTTCCGTGCCCCAGGGGACCAAGGTGCTGATCGTAAAGGCGGAGGGATACGGGATGGATGACTTGTATGCCAAGGAGAAAATGTGCCCTGTGATTGCCGCCTATGCCTATGAAACCTGGGAAGAGGGCGTCAAAATTGCTTTGGCCAATCTCCAGGTAGAGGGCAAAGGCCACAGCGTATGCATCCATAGCAATAACAAGGCCCACATTGAATATGCATCTTCCGTTTTGCCGGTATCCCGTTTCCTGATTAATCAAATTTGCGCCACTTCCAATGGCGGCAGCTTTTTCAACAGCCTTTCCGCCACCACGACATTGGGCTGCGGCAGCTGGGGCAACAACTCCATCAGCGAGAATTTAAGCTGGAAGCATCTGATCAACGTCAGCCGCATTGCCTATGTCCGCCCCGGCAGCCGGATGCTGACCGATCAGGAAATTTGGGGGTGATGGCTTGAAACTTCCGGAATATATGGCCAAAGCGCTCTTTGACAAATTCGGTATCCCAACCATGCGCGGCTGCCTGATTAATAGCGCGGACAATATCGCCGAGCAGATTGAAGCGGCGGGGCTTGCCTATCCTGTCGTCATCAAGGCGCAGGTGCAAATCGGCGGGCGGGGCAAGGCAGGCGGCATTCAGTTCGCGCAAAATGCGGATGAGGCGATGGCTCATTGTACAAGGCTGCTGGGAAGCGAGCTTCTCGGATACCGGGTCGATCAGCTTCTGGTTGTGGAAAAGGCCGAGCACGGCAGAGAATGGTATTTGTCCATCCTGCTGGACCGGCTCAGCAAGCAGCCAATGGTGATATTCTCCGAAATGGGCGGCATGGAAATTGAACAAACAGCAAAGACCGATCCCGGCCGCATCAAAAAGCTGCTCATTGACCCCATGATCGGCGTACAGGAGTATCAGGCCCGATACCTTCTGTCTGCCAGCGGACTTCCCATGGAATATGCGGGGCAATTGGATGCGCTTTTGCGAAATCTTTACCGTGCCTTTATGGAAAAGGATGCGCTGCTGGTGGAGATTAATCCCCTGGCTGTGGATCAAGGCAATAAGCTGGTAGCCCTGGACGGAAAGGTGGATATTGACGACAGCGCGCTATACCGCCAGCCGGATATTCTCGCCTACCGGGACGGGATGCGGGAAGAGGATTTTGTCAAAGAAGCCCGGTCATTTAACTTTTTGTATATCCCCGTTGAAAAGGGCGGGACCATTGCCGTGGTATCCAACGGTTCCGGCATGCTCATGAGCTGCATCGATATGATTGCCAGGGATTCCATGACCGTCGGCGCGGCACTGGATTTGGGCGGCGGCGCAACCGCGGACCGGATTTGCGAGGCCATGCGCATCATGTTTGCCACGCCTTACATCAAGGCCGTGCTGATCAACATCTTCGGCGGCATCACCCGCTGCGACGAGGTGGCGGGCGGCGTGAAAATGGCCTTTGAAAAGTACGATTTGGGCGACAAGCTCGTTGTCATCCGCATGGAGGGCACCAACAAGGAACAAGGCCTGCAAATCATACAAAGCCTTTCTGGCAATGTGATTCCCGTCGCAGGAATGCGGGAAAGCATGGCAGCGCTTGTAGAAAGGAGGGGCCGCCTGTGAGCATCCTCATTGATCAAAACACCAGGCTCATGGTGCAGGGCATTACCGGCCGGGAAGGCCTCTTTCACACCGAACAGATGCTGGCTTACGGTACAAACGTGGTGGCAGGGGTTACGCCGGGAAAAGGCGGCCAAACCGTATTGGGTGTGCCGGTTTTCAATACCGTCAGGGAGGCCAGGGAAGCCACCGGCGCCAACGCCACCGTCGTGTTCGTGCCTGCAAAGTTCACAAAAGCCTCTGTGCTGGAAGCGTTGGACGCGGACATGAAAATGGTCCTGACCATTGCAGAGCATGTACCTGTTCACGATATGCTTATGTGCTATCATCTGGCTCGTGCAAAGTCTGCCCGGCTTTTCGGGCCCAATTCCTTTGGCATTATATCGCCCGGCAAGTGCAAGGCGGGCTTTATGGCCCACCGCATCTTTTCACCCGGCAGCGTGGGCTTGATGAGCCGCAGCGCAACCAACTGCTATGAAACGGTTTTCATGCTCACGCAAAACGGCATAGGACAATCTACCTGCATTGGCATCGGCGGGGATATGATTCCGGGCTCCACCTTCGTGGATGTACTGCCGGATTTTCAGGCGGACCCCGAAACAAAGACGATTCTATTGATTGGTGAAATTGGCGGCAATGAAGAGGAACTGGCCGCCGCCTACATCAAGCAGCATGTAGATAAGCCGGTTATAGCCCTGATCGCGGGCAAAAACGCGCCCAAGGGCCGCAGCATGGGCCATGCGGGCGCCATTGTGGCAGCGGATGGCACGGGAAGCGCCGGCAGCAAGGAAAAAGCGCTGCGGGATGCGGGCGTTATCATTGCCGAGAATACCCAGCATATTGTGGATTTGGTGCTGGGGCTCAAATCGGAGGGACGCATATGATCGAAAAAGAACGCGCCCGGTGGATTTATCAGACCATGAACCGCATAAGAAGCTTTGAGCAAAAGGCGCTGCAATTGTTTGAGGAAAACAAGCTCCGCGGTTCTGTCCACCTGTATATCGGCCAGGAGGCCGTGGCTTCAGCCGTATGCTCCCGCCTGAACGACGGGGATTATATCGCCAGCACCCACCGGGGGCATGGGCATTGCATTGCCAAAGGCGCAAAGCTGGAATTGGCTATGGCCGAACTGATGGGGAAGGCTACCGGCTATTGCAAAGGACGGGGCGGTTCCATGCACATAGCGGATTTGACAAAGGGCAACTTGGGCGCCAACGCCATTGTGGGCGGCGGCATCCCCATTGCCGTGGGCGCAGCTTTAAGCGCAAAAATGCTCGGGGAGGACAAGGTTTCCGTTGCCTTCTTTGGCGATGGCGCCAGCAACGAGGGCACCTTTCATGAAGCGCTGAACTTGGCGTCCCTTTGGAAGCTGCCGGTGATCTTCGTGTGTGAAAACAACGGCTTTGGCATTTCCGTTCCTGTTTGGCAGTCCACAAGCGTGAAGGATATCAGTGTGCGCTCCGCAGCCTATGACATACCCGGCGTTACCGTGGACGGAAACGACGTGGAAGCGGTCGATCAGGCTTTTTCAGAGGCGCTCTCCCGTGCCAAGGAGGGGAAAGGCCCATCCTTGATCGAGTGCAAAACCTACCGCTGGCTGGGCCACTGGACGGGCGACCCGCAGGTATACCGCACAAGGGAGGAAGTGGAAGCCTGGAAAGCCAAATGCCCCATTAAGCGCTATCGGCAAAGGCTTTTGGAGCAGGGCTTCTTTACGGTGGAGGAACTGGATATCATGGAAGCCGATGCCCGGCAGGAAGCGGATGATGCAGCGGACTTTGCCTTGAATAGCCCTGAACCCGACCCTGACCGCGTTTTGGAGGATGTGTTCGTTGAGGAGGGAAAAGCATGAGCGTTAAAACATATGCCATGGCCATCCGCGATACCATCGCTGCCGAAATGCGCAGGGACGCGCGGGTGTTTATCATGGGCGAGGATATTGAAAAGCAGGGCGGCATTTTCGGATGCACCCGGGATTTGTATCAGGAGTTTGGTGTAGACAGGGTTCGCAACACACCCATCAGCGAGGCGGGCATTGTGGGCGCTGGGCTGGGTGCGGCCTGCGGCGGCATGCGGCCGATTGTGGAATTGATGTATATGGATTTTACATTGGTTGCCATGGACCAGATTATCAACCAGGTGGCAAAAACCCGTTACATCTTTGGGGGCCACGCCAGGATTCCGCTGGTGATCCGCGGCCAGCAGGGAATCGGTCGGGGGAATGCCGCTACCCATTCCCAAAGCATGGAAACAATTTTCATGCACTTTCCCGGGCTGAAGGTGGTATGCCCCTCCACGGCACGGGATGCGGCTGGGCTTTTGCGCACCGCCATCCGGGATGATAACCCCGTTATGTTTTTTGAGCACAAGGCACTCTACTCCTCCAAATGCGACGTGCCGGATGACCCGGATTTCGCGCTGCCCTTCGGTACGGCCGATGTGAAGCGCCAGGGCCGGGATGTAACCATTGTCGCCAATCTGCTGTATGTTTCCCGGGCGTTGGAAGCGGCTGAAGAACTGGAAAAGCAGGGCGTTTCCGCCGAGGTTATCGACCCTATGACGCTGGTGCCGCTGGATAAAAAAGCAATCATTGATTCGGTAAAGAAGACCGGCAGGCTGGTGGTCGTCCATGAGGCGCATAAAAACGCCGGCTGGGGTGCGGAAGTTGCGTCCATGGTGACTGAAGAAGCCTTCCGCTACCTGGATGCCCCGCCCATTCGCCTGGGGGCGCTTAGCTGCCCGCTGCCTTTCAACCTTGGGCTGGAAAACGCGGCAACGCCGCAAGTGAAGGATATTGTGGAAGCGGCCAAGCAGGTCTGCTACCTGTAAAGGAGACCGATTATGGCAAGCAGGATTATCATGCCCAAGCAGGGGCTGCAGATGACCGAGGGCCTCATCACCAATTGGCTGAAAAAAGAGGGGGACAAGGTCAAGGCCGGTGAGCCGCTGTTTGAAATGGAAACCGATAAACTGACCATTACCATCGATTCAACGGCGGAGGGTACGCTTTTGAAAATCCTCCATCCGGCCGGGGATACGGTGCCCATTACGGAAACCATAGCGTTTATCGGCCAGGCTGGCGAACAGATCGAACCGCCCAAGCAGGGCGATGCGCTTCCCGGAAGGGAATCATTCCCGGAGGCGGAACAGCCGAAGGCCGCTATGCCACGGCGGGAGGAGAAAGTCTTTATCTCTCCCCGGGCTAAAATGCGGGCGGAAGAAATGGACATCGACACCCGGGCAGTTTCGGGAAGCGGCCCGGATGGGCTGATTATTGAACGGGATGTGTTACAGGCTGAGCCTTCCAGGGGGACGGCCAGCCCCTTGGCAAAAAAGGTTGCGGCCCTTCATGATGTGGCGCTTGACGGTATTACCGGCACCGGCGTGCGGGGCAAAGTGATGGCGGAGGATGTGTACGGGGCGCTGCACAAACCGGAAGAAACGAACCGGGATACGGTTATCCCCCTGAAAGGCATGCGCAGGATTATTGCCCAGCATATGAAAGCCAGCCTGGATACCATGGCTCAGGCAAACCACCGCATGCAGGTGGATATGTCGGAAGCCGTGCGCCTGCGGGAGCAGCTCAAGAATGCGGACATTAAAATCAGCTACAATGATATCATCATCAAATGCGCTGCCAAGGCACTTTCGGAATTTCCGATGCTCAACGCCACCATGACCGACACGGACATTATTCAAAAGCATGATATCAACATCGGTATGGCGGTTGCCACCGATAACGGGCTGCTGGTGCCCGCAATCAGGCATGCGGACCGGCTTGCGATCCAAGCCATTGCGCAATGTTCCCTCGACCTTGGAAAGCGTGCCAAGGAGAATAAACTTTCTCCCGATGAATTGACCGGGGGGACCTTCACCGTCACAAACCTGGGTATGTATGATGTGGATAGCTTTACCGCCATTATCAATGCGCCGGAAGCGGCCATCCTGGCAGTGGGCGCAATCAAAAAGCAGCCGGTTGTATTGAAGGATGATACCATTGGCGTACGGCCCATGATGTGGCTTTCGCTGACCTATGACCACCGCATTGTGGACGGCGCTCCGGCGGCGCAGTTCCTCAAACGCATCAAAACGCTGCTGGAGAAGCCATTTCTATTACTATAAGAAGGGATTGCCATGACATACGATTTTGATGCGGCCATATTGGGCGGGGGCCCGGGTGGCTATGAGGCTGCCATACGCTGTGCCCAATACGGGCTGAAAACGGCGCTGATTGAGGCGCGCGAGCTGGGCGGCACCTGCCTGAACCGGGGCTGTATCCCTACAAAGGCTTTGCTCCACGGTGCGGAGGTTTTCCAAACCGTTCAAAAGGCGGGCATCTTTGGTGTTGAGACAAACACACCCCAAATAGACTTTGCAAAGCTTGCCGCCTATAAGGATGCTCAGGTTAAAAAGCTCAGGCGCGGTGTGGAGGGGCTGGAAAAAGGCCATGGGGTAACGGTGATGAAAGGCTTTGGCATACTCCATGATGCACATACCATATCAATTGATGAAAAGCGCATTACCGCGCAGAAGTTGATCCTGGCCATGGGTTCCGCGCCTGCCAAAGTCCCGATTCCGGGCATTGATGGGGAAAATGTGCTAACCAGTGATGATGTTTTAAGCATGACGAAGCTGCCCCAAAGCCTAGTGATTATCGGCGGCGGGGTGATTGGCATCGAGTTTGCCACGCTGTTTTCGGCGCTTGGCTGTTCTGTGACGGTACTGGAGATGATGCCGGATATCCTGCCCGGCGTAGACCCGGAAATTACTGCGCTCCTCAAGCGCGGCCTGAAACAAAACCACGTGACCGTTTTGAATAGCGCCAAAGTGCTGTCCATTGCACCGAATGCTTCCGTAACGTATGAGCTAAACGGCGTAACACACACGGTGGATGCCGAAAAATGTGTGGTCTGTGTAGGAAGGCGGCCAATGACCGCCGGAATCGGGTTGGAAGCTGCCGGCGTCGAACTGGATCGCGGCTTTGTGCGGGTGGATGCACACATGCAAACGAGCGTGCCGGGGATTTATGCCATTGGCGACATCACCGGCAAGATGCAGCTCGCCCATGTGGCCAGCGCCCAGGGTATGGCTGCGGCAGCCAACTGTGCAGGCAAAAGCGTTGAAATGCGGTACAATGCCGTGCCGGCCTGCATCTATACGAACCCCGAAATTGCCTATATCGGCCTGAATGAGAAAGATGCCAAAGCACAGGGGAGAGAAGTCAGGACAGGCACATTTAGCGTTGCGGGAAATGGACGCTCCATGATTATGGGTGAAAGCACCGGCCTTGCAAAGCTTGTGACCGACGCAAACACCGGCGAAATTCTGGGGGCACAGATCATGGCCCCAAGGGCCACGGATTTGATTTCGGAGATTGCCGTTGCCATGGGATGCGAGGGTACCATTGAAGAGGTGGCCGCCGCCATTCATCCGCACCCAACTGTCAGCGAAATAATCATGGAAGCCGCTCATGACGTGGAAGGCCTGTGCTGCCATAAGATGCCGAGGTGATGGGATGAAACTGTCTTTTGGTTTTGGAATCGGCTCTCAAACGGTTTATGTGCCAGAAAAAAATGTGATGTCGGTACTGACACCCAATACGGTCGCCCATGGCCTGACAGGCGAAGCGGAGGTATCCCGGGCGCTGGATCATCCCATTGGTTCGCCGGATATCAAGGACATTGTAAAGCCGGGCGAGAAGATTGCAATTATCACAAGCGATATTACAAGGCCGATGCCTACCGCCAAGGTGATGCCGGCACTATTGAACCGGCTGTATGCTGCCGGTGTTTCGCCTTCGGATATCACGCTTGTGTTTGCATTGGGCAGCCACCGTAAACATACGGAGGCCGAAAAGGAAAAGCTGGCAGGGCCAATGGCCTATTCGCAAATCAAATGCATAGATGGCGATGCGGATGATTGCGTGCATTTGGGAACCACCTTCCTGGGGACAGCTGTGGATATCGTTAAAGCCGTGGCTACGGCTGACCGGCGCATCTGCCTGGGGAATATTGAATACCACTATTTCGCCGGCTATTCAGGCGGTGCAAAGGCAATCTTCCCAGGAGTGGCCGCCAGGGCAGCCATCCAGCAAAACCACAGCCGCATGGTGGATGAAAGCGCGTGCGCGGGGAAGCTGTCAGGCAATCCTGTCCGGAAGGATATAGAGGAAGCCGCGGCTCTTTGCGGCATCGACTTTCTTGTGAACGTGGTGCTGGATGAGCACAAGGAAATTGTAAAGGCTGTCGCCGGGCATCCGGTAAAGGCCCACCGGGAGGGCTGCCTGTTTCTGGACAGCATGTACCTGAAAGCAATTCCGGACCGTGCCGATATCGTGCTGGTATCCCAGGGCGGAGCGCCCAAGGACATCAACCTCTATCAAACCCAGAAGGCGCTGGACAACGCCAAGCATGCGGTAAAAAAGGGCGGCGTGGTTATCCTTATCGGGTCTTGTAGGGAAGGGCTTGGCGAGCGCGTTTTTGAGGAATGGATGACAAAATCTCCGTCGCCCGGCAGCATGATTGCACGCATCGAGAAGGATTTTCAATTGGGCGGGCATAAGGCGGCGGCAATCGCCATGGTTTTGCAGGATGCGGATATATTCCTTGTTTCAGACCTTGATGCGGAGTTTGTGAAAAGCATCTTCCTTACGCCCTTTGCTTCCGCTCAGCAAGCGCTTGATGCGGCCTTTGCAAAACTGGGCGGCGATGCCACCGTGATTGCCATGCCCTATGGCGGGTCCACTTTGCCCAGAGTGAGTCCATAAGTGGCTTGAAAGTTGCCATAAGTAGAAGAAAATAGCGAATCGGACCAGGAAATCATGATTTCACTGGTCCTTTTTTCCATTCCGTTGTATACTTTCTTCAGAAAGATTTGTACTTGCTCCTTTATCAGCACTGCGTAATTTGGAGGAACTGCTGTGATGAAATCAAAAATGGCATCCTGCCTGCTGGCTCTGGCGTTGATTCTCTTGCCTTCCTTTGCTCCGGCCGGGGCCGAGAGCAATTTGAACGGCCAAACGGGCAATATTCCTGTGCTTACGCTTATCGGCCATGCCTCCATGAAGATCAAAACGGCGGAAGGCATCGTCATCTATATTGACCCCTACTATGAAGGCGATTACAGCGAAAAGGCCGATATCATACTGGTCAGCCATGAGCATTCGGATCATAATGTAGTCAGCCTTTGCAAGAAAAACGAAGGCTGTGTCATACTGACTGTGAAAGAAACCATCAATAAAAAGGATAACAGCTACAATACCTTTGACTATTTCGGTGTTAAAATAGAGCCGGTTGCAGCGGCCAATAAAAATCATTCCATTAAAAGCACCACAGGTTTTGTACTTACTTTTGACGGGATTGTGCTATACCATGCCGCCGATACTTCCAAGCTGGATCAGATGGCGGACCTGAAAATGAAAAATATCGATTACGCTTTCTTCCCCATTGATGGCAAGTATAATATGGGCGCTGGGGAAGCCATGGAATGCGCCCAAATGGTCGGGGCCAGGCATAACACACCCATTCATTATTTCAATGCCTCTCCTGCGGATTTCACTCCGGAGAATCTTCTCTCGATTGCTTATGGGGAAACGATAGAGCTCATGACAGAATCGGGAAAACCTTTATAAGAAAGCTGCTATAAGTTTAAAACTTACTATATATTTCCGCTTGATTTTGAATCATGCATACCGTATAATCCTAACTCCAGCGATGCGAAGCAGCAAAACCGCCGGGCAAGACGGATTGAAACCATGAAGTTGGTGCCGATCGGTCATCTGGTGGCAGCGCAACCGTCTGAGCAAGCCGGCTTTTCAAACCTTCTGGGTGTCAGCCTTTCAAGGCGGGCCCCGTGCGGGCCAAGGCGGCAGGCAAAGATAAAAAAGTAATCGCTGTAGGATTGCACAGCGTAAGCGATCAGTCAATACGGATTTGATTTGTACAATATATTGAGCATTGTGATAAACTGTTTAATACATTGTAACAAAAAAAGGATTCATAAAAAATCAAATTTACTGTTGACAAGCCATGTGTGCTGTGTTAGACTAACAAACGTCGCTTTAAGCGGCGCCGGACCTTGAAAACGATACAGAGCAAAGGGAAGAAAGAAGAAGTCAGTTGATTCTTTAAATGAGTTTAAGCTTTGTCGAGGGAAACCGAGATAAAGGATAAAGGATTGAACACAAGAGTTTGATCCTGGCTCAGGACGAACGCTGGCGGC
>JAEVYX010000080.1 GCA_023392515.1 Bacillota bacterium
AAAATCAGCTTTGACTTGCGCCTGTGGTATTTCACCACCCGTATGCGGGGCGGACTTGTCTATTTCACCCATGGAAGCGGATAATTTTCACAAAGCAGCTATATTGCAGCTGGCCAGCCTGTATTCATACAGCCGGTTTTATTTAGATGGTCTTATGAAAGTATACGAAAGGCGTGTCATGATGAATCGTAATCTTCGAATATTGACCTGTTTTATTCTATGTTTTGCCTTGGTAACAGCCTGCTCCGCACAAAATGCCGGAAGCGGATATGCCGAGGAAATTTATGAGCCAAAAAGCTCCGTGGCGCTGCCTGCTACCGTTGCCTATATCATAGCGGAAGGGGATGCCGCTCTGCCTTCACAGGAAGTGCGCCCCAACTCTGCCTTTGTGACAGTGGACGAAAAGCTGCAGGTCATCGGAAGCACCGGAAACCTGATTTCCCCCTCCCTTGGCGAATTCTTATCAACCCTGGAAAATGTGATTCCCGGGCTGTATGTGAAGACAGAAGCGGCGGCGGACGCCCTGATTGCATACCTTCAGGAGAACAACAGACAGGATATACTGTTGGCCGCCCAGGCAGAAAACGCAGCCCTTATACAAAAAGTGAAAAGTGCTTTACCCGCTGTTTGGGGGATTATTGATTTTTCCCAAACCAATCGGGAAATGACACGGGAAGAACTGGGGCAGGTGGTTGCGGCAACCAATGGAGGCGGCGCAAAAATTGCCCTTTTGTCCCAGGAAACAGCTACCCGGGAAGCCGTAAAATACCTGCAGAGCAGGCAGATGACCGCATGGGTACGGGTAAGCAGCCAGCCTAAGGACATTCTCACCCAATTGACAAACGGTGCCAATGGCCTGATGACGGAGAATTACCAATCGGTCTACGACGCCCTTTCCCTCTTTGATGCGGATGCGCCCATATTGCTCCGCGCCCCGTTGATTGTCGGACACCGGGGGCTTCCCAGCGTATATGTGGAAAATACGCTGCGGTCCGAAAAAGCGGCGGCAGACGCCGGCGCCAACATGCTGGAGTACGACATTTATTTAAGTGCGGATGGGGAAATATTCGTACTGCACGATAAAGCGTTAAAAAGGCTGTTCAACCGCCCGGATGTAAGCGATGTGGAAGCCCTGACCCTTAAAGAATTGCAAGCATTCCCCTTTGACAATGATTCCGGCAACGGGGTGCAAAAGAAAAACCATACCCCGGCCAAGGATTCCATGAACGGCGTGATTGATCTCTCACCGGAGGACCGGATTCCCTCTTTGCGTGAATTGTTTGAAGCCTTCAAGGATACGGATATCATCCATTTGGTTGAAATCAAATCACAAAACCCGGCTATTGTTGACGCATTGAAATCCCTGGCTGAGGAATGCGGCATGGTGGACAAAATGGCCGTCATCTCCTTCAATGTGCCCATTTTGCGTGCCATGGCGGAAAGCTGGCCTGAAATGTCCCTTGGCTGCCTGGGTTATGATAACGCCCGCATTAAAGACATGCAAAAGGGCAAAACACTTGATCCGGAAAAGGAAGTCCCTTATGAAGACCATGCAAAGCTCATTGAAAAGGCTGGAGGGAACGCAAGCGAAGCGCTGAAAGCACTGTATGCGGTGATCGGACCTTATAACGGCGCATACGATCCTTCCTATGTAGACTTGTCATACCCTATGATCAAAGCAGGGCGCCATGTCGGCCTTACCGCATGGCCCTGGACATATAATTCAAGCACCTTATTGGCCCAGGATTTTCTTTTTGGCATGAATGGATTGACCACCAACTATACCGTATGGGCATCCGGGCTTCCCGTATCCTTCACCGCGTCGGATGGCAAGGCCAGCATAGGAGATAATCTTGCTTTGGAGGGAGTGTTCTTGCCCGTCATCACAACACTGGATGGCAAGGCCTATCCCCTGGAAGGCATAGAGCTTGTTCCCGCTTCCGCCCAGGATGTGCTGAAGACGGAGGATGGAAAAGTTACTGTTCAATCCTCTGGAGAGTGCCTGGTGCTTCTCCGGGTGCGTATCCCCCTGATACTCGATGGGGAAAATTATGGCGCATACTACCTATATTCGAATCCTGTCACCCTAACCGTTAATCCGTAAATGAAATCAGGTTAAAAGCCAGGAGCTGCCGCGCAGATAAAAGCGTGGCAGCTTTCTTTTTCCATACCATCCCCACAATGGAAGCAATTAGTTCAAATGCCAATATATTGACATGCATGATTTATTAAAGTATAATAGTGATAAATAAAATTGAATAAGGAGGATGATCGGTACATGAAGAAGATTCTGTCCCTGATTCTGGCGCTCTTAATGGTTCTGGGGCTTTCCGCAGGTTCCGCGCATGCCGAGGATATTACCATTGGTGTATCCATCTGGAGCTCCACCGACACGCTTGGCAGCGAAGTCAAGCGGCTGTTGGATGCTGCAGCCGAAGCGCTGAACGTGAAAGTGATCTATGTCGATCAGGCCCACATTTCAGAGCAGGTCACCGCTTCCGCGGAGACCCTCGCAATGGCCGGATGCGATGGCATGATCATCTGCAACTCCTCCTCGGCGGAAATGACCTCTGTCATTAACACCTGCACAGAAAATGAAATGTATGTAGCACAATTCTTCCGCGTCATTGATCCTAAAGCGAATCCCACTGAGTACGAGTTAGCCAAATCATCCCCCTACTATGTGGGCACGGTGCATGAGTCCGAGCCGGACAATGGTTACCGTCTGGTGCAGATTGTTTGCGAAAAAGGTGCCAGAAAGATTGGCTTGATGGGCTGGGAGCCCGGCGACGCCACATTCCTTGGGCGCTGGGAAGGTTACAAAGCCGGCATTGAAGCATGGAATACGGCCCATCCGGATGATAAAGCCGCACTGCTTGAACCGCAGTACGGCAGAACGACTTCCGATACCGGCCGTGCAACCGCTGAAGCCATTATCGCGGCGAATCCTGACATTGACGCCCTCATCGTCGCGGGCGGCGGCGGCGATCCCCTGATCGGCGCAATCGCGGCAATCGAAGGCCTTGGCCTCACCGACAAGATTCAGGTGGTCTCCACAGACTTCCTGCCGGATCTAGGCGAGAAGCTGAAATCCGGTGCGATGAGTGCCGAATCAGGCGGCCACTATGCTGACCCCTTCTTTGCCTTCATGCTGGTTTACAACGCTATTACAGGCAAGTACCCCACCGCCACAGACAGCTTCTATGAGATCATCTTCCCGTACATGTTCGTCGCGTCATCTGAGGATTACGAGGCCTATGCCAAGTATTTCACCGGGACGGAACTCCCGTATTACGCGGATGAGATCAAAGCTATGGCGGACTACAGCTTCGAACAGCTGAGCGAAACCTGCGCCAAGCTATCCGTTGAGGATGTCGTAACGCGCCACGCCAAATAACACAGCGTTTCCCGCTTATGCAGGAAAACATGGGGCTGTTCCCCCGGGGACAGCCCCATCTCTTGATGATTTCTGATTTTTTAAGGGCGAAGGAAGGATGTTTATGGACCTGAATGCCCGACTTCAAAATCTCAAAACAAACAAGGTCTTCGGACGATTTTACGGGCTGATGCTGCTTATATTGATGGCAGCCTTTTTCTTTGCCGTATTCAAAATCCTGACACCGTCCAATTTTGGAAGTCTGGACAACCTTTACTTCTACCTCCAGTCGTCCATCATTTATTCGGTCGGAGCCTGCGGACTGTATTTCATTGTGGTGATGGGCCTCTTTGATTTCTCCATTGGCGCGAACGTAGTGCTTTCATCTATTGTAGGGGTGGTGCTGTCCAAGCGGTTCGGCTACGCGGGGCTCCTTGCGGGTTGCATCCTGTGCGGGGCGCTGATCGGGTTTCTGAATGGTTTCCTGTACATCAAGCTGAACATTCCGTCCATGATCGTCACGGTGGGGCTGATGCTCATCTACGAGTCGGCTGCCTACTATGCAGCGGGCGGCATCAAGCAGGTTTTGGATTCCTCCCTGCAGGCTTTCGGCAGTGCGCCTGGCAACATTCTATTGGCTTTTGCCGCATTCCTTGCGACCAACTTTTTACTGAAATATACAAAAATCGGCACATACTGCTATGCCATCGGCAGCAATGAGTATGCCGCAAAAAATATGGGAATCAACGTAAATAAGCAGAAGCTGACCGGCTTTGTCCTTTGTCACCTTTTTGTTGGCGTAATGGCTGTCCTGTCGGTCAGTTATGGTACCTCAATGACCGCAACCACCGGCATGACATCCATGATCCGCAACTTTACGCCGCTGATGGGGACCTTTTTCGGCCTCACTTTCAGAAAGTACGGCACCGCAGTGCCGGCCATTGTCATTGGAGAATTTATTATCGCCATCATTTTCAACGGGTTCGTAGCCTTGGGGGCACCAACCACCGTACAAAACATTGTAACGGGGGCCGCCCTGCTGGCCATCGTCGCCCTGACCGCGCGCCCTGAAAAAGGCGCTATCGCGAAATAATGGAGGAGGCCTATCCATGACAGAAACGATTCTGGTCGCGGACAGCGTGGATAAATCCTTTGGCGTCACGCACGCGGTCAACCATGTTTCCCTGGAGATTCAAAGAGGAGAAATCAGAGGGCTGATAGGCGAGAACGGTTCCGGCAAATCCACCTTCTGCTCCATGCTCTGCGGCATTCATACAATCGACAGCGGGCGCTTCATCCTGTGCGGGAAGGAGTTAAAGATCCGTAATCAGGTGGATGCGAACAGGGAGAGAATCTCCATCATTGTTCAGGAGATGGGTACGCTGCCCGGCCTTACCGTTGCCGAAAACATTTTCTTTGGAAACGAGGACCGGTTTATCAAATATGGCATCAAGAACACAGCCGCCATGAACAGGGAGGCACAGCGCCTTCTTGATGCCTACGGTTTTGGGCATATCAAAGCCTCGCTGATGATTGACAATTTTCATTTTGAAGACCGAAAGCTGATTGAAATTGTCAAAGCAACCTATTTCAAGCCGCAGGTTGTTGTCATTGATGAAACAACGACGGCGCTGAGCCAGTACGGCAGGGAAGAGCTTTATAAACTCATGGATTCAACCAAAGCAGACGGGCGCACGGTGATTTTCATCTCCCACGATTTGTTTGAAATCATGGAGCATACGGATACAATCTCCGTTCTGCGCGACGGGGAACTCATCGACACGGTGAAAAGCGATCAGGTTACAGAGGATGAGCTTAAGCGGCTGATGGTCGGGCGGGAACTGGGCAGCCGGTACTATCGAACTGACTATTCCACGCCGGCCAGCGGCGAGGTGGTCCTTTCCGTAAAAGGGGTATCCGTGCCCAAGCAGCTAAGCAATATCACCTTTGATTTGCACAAAGGGGAAATTCTAGGCTTTGGCGGCCTAAGCGAATGCGGCATGCATGAGGTGGGAAAGGCCGTATTCGGCGCATCATACGACCGTACGGGGATTGTGGCGCTTAGCGACGGTACCCGGATTGATTCCATTCCGGGCGCAATCAGCCATTCCATTGCCTACGCCTCCAAGGACCGGGATAATGAATCGCTTATCGTAAACAGCTCCATTCGCGACAACATCGTATTGCCGTCCGTGAGCGACCTCACCAAAAAAAGGCTGCTTATGCGAAAAAAGCTCAACAGCTTCGCCAAAGAACATGCCTTGACGATGAGCGTCAAGATGACGGGAATCGAGCAGTTTGTCTTGGATCTCTCCGGCGGCAACAAGCAAAAGGTTGTTCTGGCGCGCTGGCTTGGAAAAGCCTCGGATATTCTGGTGCTGGACAGCCCGACGCGGGGAATTGATGTGAAGGTCAAGGCGGACATTTATGCGCTGATGAGCGAACTGCGCGCAAAGGGCAAATCCATCATCATGATTTCCGAGGAGATCCAGGAGCTGCTTGGCATGTGCGACAGGATTCTCATCATGAAGGATGGGAAGATCAATGCCGAATTCAGCCGCAGCCGATCACTTTGCGAAGAAGATATTATCGCCAAAATGCTATAGGGGGACGGAAAGCATGATACAGCATGAGACTGTCGCCGAAAACAAGCCGGGGCATGCCCGTAAATTAAGGGCGGCCCTCGGCAATCCACATGTAAAAGCCTTTCTCCCGCTGCTCGGGCTGATCGTGATTATCATAGCCTTCGCACTTATGACAAAGGGGCAAATCATCAGTTCCAAGAGCATCCGGCTGATCCTCAGCCAGGTATACCCGCTCATGATTGCAAGCACCGGCGTTTTTATGGTGATGACGCTGGGAAGCCTGGATTTCTCCCAGGGGTCAATCCTCGGCATGGCCTCCATCGTGGTCAGCGCGCTCTCTTTTTATCATATCCCGCTGGCAATTCTGGGCGGCATACTGACCGGGGCGGCCATTGGCGCACTCAACGGCTTTTTCCATGTCCGGTTTCGGATACCATCGTTCATCGTCACCATCTGCTCCATGTACCTGTTCCGCGGGCTGTGCGCGTATTTGACCACCAATGCGCCGGTTGCAGCAACACCCGGCATTACTGCTCTCAACCAGGATTGGATCAAGCTTACAATAACGGGCATCGTGCTTATTGCTACATTTCTCCTGTTCCGCTTTACCAAGCTTGGCATCAGCTTGAAGGCCATCGGGGCCGGTGAAAAAGCGGCGAAGTATTCCGGCGTGCGCACTGACAGAATAAAGCTGCTGGTTTTCACTGCAGCAGGCGCGATTACGGGAATAGCATCCTTTGTCAACGTCGTAAAAGTTGGTTCCATCACCTCCACCGCGGGCAACCAATTTGAGACGCAGATCCTTATTGCGCTGGTCCTCGGGGGCCTGCCAATCTCAGGCGGGGCCAAAGTCCGCTTTTCAAACATTATCATCGGCGCATTGATCTCCCTCATCCTCAATAACGGGCTGGTCATGCTGGGGCTGGATACCGCAATGCAGCAGCTAATCAAAGGCGTGATCTTTCTTGCCGTCGTTGCGCTGACTATTGACCGCAAGTCGCTCCGGGTTATCAAGTGATTCGGTGATATAAACTATATAGGGAATTTCTTGGGGCTTCTATTGCACTAGGCTGCTTTGCTTTTGTTTAATAAAATACGATTCATGTGGTTTCTCTTGCCTTTTTCTTCTCTTGTGTAATAAAATAGTCTGAAAGAGGAGGGGCAAACGTGAATGAAACCGGTCTTGCTTTGGCAAGCAATTTGATAAAGCTGCGCACCAATGCGGGCATGACGCAAGCCGAATTGGGAGAAAAGCTGAATTATTCGGATAAGACAATCTCCAAATGGGAGCGTGCGGATGCGCTGCCGGACGTGCTTGTTCTCAAGCAAATCAGCGAGCTCTTCCGTGTATCCATAGATGATCTGCTCCGCGCCGACACCCATTGGGAAATGCCGAAGGATCAGGAAGAAAAAAGCCTGGAGATAAAATACATAAGCTCGGCCATTACAAAGGTATCCATTGCGGGCATATGGACGCTTGCCGTTTTGGTTTTCGCAATCTTCTGGATACTGGGTTCCATAGAATGGAGCATATTTATTTACGCCGTTCCCGTATCCCTGATTACCTACCTTGTTCTCCATTCGATATGGCGCGGCGGGAAGCATAACCTCTATATTGTTGGTGCCCTGGTATTCAGCATCATATGTACCGTATATGTCGCCTTGATTCAGTTTAACCTGTGGCAGTTGTTTTTGGTTGTCATCCCGGCGGAATTGGTTGTTTATTTAAGCTTCAGAATCGGGAAAGTAAGAAAATAGCCCATTCTACAATCAGGAGAGTCGCAAGAACAAGGGAGTAGAGAGCCGAGTATGGCGCTCTACTCCCTTGATTTTAATTGGAGAATTGAAAAACCAAGCGGTAGGTTGCTTTGGCGTTGCACAAAAAGTATGATGTGGCACAAGGGTTTACTGAATGCCACCGCATAAGGAGGATTTTATGAACGATTTTGTTTTGAGCTGCTGCTCCACCGCAGACCTGTCAAAGAAGCATTTTCAGGACAGAAACATTGCGTACATCTGTTTTCATTATTCCCTGGATGGGGTTGATTACTTTGATGACCTGGGCGAATCCATGCCCTTTGATACTTTTTACCACAAGATGGCCAGCGGATCTTTCACAAAGACCTCCCAGGTAAACATTTCAGAATACCTGGATTACTTTTCAAAGATGCTGGAACAGGGCAAAGACATTTTGCATTTGAGTTTGTCATCAGGCATATCCGGAACCTATAATTCCGCCGAAAATGCGGCAATGATCGCACGGGAACGGTTTCCGGAACGAAAGATATATGTGGTTGATTCCCTGGGGGCATCCTCCGGCTACGGGCTTATCATGGATACGCTGGCCGATATGCGGGACGCCGGAAAAGGCGTGGATGAACTGTATCAATGGATTAATGCCAACAAGCTCCATCTTCATCACTGGTTTTTTTCCACAGATCTTTCTTCCTATGTAAGGGGAGGCAGAATCTCCAAAGCGGCAGGCATGTTTGGCACCATGCTCAATATCTGCCCGCTTCTAAATATGGATCATCTTGGCCGACTGATCCCCCGTTCAAAAATACGTACAAAAAAGCGGGTTATTGCCGAGATTGTTGACCGCATGGAAAAACATGCCCGGGACGGGCTGGATTACTCGGGAAAATGCTTTATATCCCAATCTGCCTGCTACGAAGATGCGCGAAAGGTGGCGGACCTAGTGGAGGAACGCTTTAAAAAGCTGAATGGCAAGGTATTGATCAACAACATTGGGACGACTATCGGCAGCCATACCGGGCCTGGAACAATCGCGTTGTTTTTCTGGGGATCGGAGAGGATTGATTGAAATGTTTGCAATCTATACCGATACATCCGCGAACCTTCCGGAAAGAATCATTCAGCAATACGGGCTTCATATCGTACCGCTTCACTATATGGTAAACGGCACAGTCTATCCCTCGCCGGAGCATGACGCCAAACCCTTGGAAGGCAGGCTGTTTTATGCCGTGATGCGTCAGGGCGCAACCGTTCAAACTTCCATGACAAATACGACGGATTTTTGCACCGCGTTTGAGGAAAGCCTGTCCGAAGGCACGGATGTGATCTATATCGGCATGTCCAGCGGCATCAGCGGAACGCATTACGCGGCTGTGCAGGCAGCAAATGAAATGCGGAAAAAATATCCCGACAGAAAAGTTGCCATAATTGATACCCGTGCCGCATCCCTGGGAGAAGGATTACCGGTATTGTTTGCAGCCCGGATGAGGGAGGCGGGGGCATCTTTTGAGGAAGTTGCCGCGCAAACAGAAAAAAACAGCCAAGCCATCTGCCAGTATTTCACTGTAGAGGACCTGATGTACTTAAAAAGAGGAGGCCGCATTTCCGGTGCGGCCGCGTTTGTGGGAAACATTCTACAGGTTAAACCGATTTTAAAGGGCGATGAGGAAGGCAGAATCATCTTGAGCCACAAGGAACGGGGGCGTAAAAGAGCACTGGAGGCGCTTGCTGCAAAGTATCGTGAGCTTGTTTCCGATACTGGTGCAGCCGTGGGCATCGCCCATGCGGACAGCGTAGAAAATGCGGAATACCTGGCTCAAAGGATCAGGGAAGCAGGTCACCGCGAAGAAATCCTAATCGAATTTTACGAGCCGGTAACCGGCTCCCATGTCGGCCCCGGCACGATTGCCTTGTTCTTTTACGGGAAACATCGATAAAAAGACCGGGCCTGATTTAAGCCATACCCAAGGCTGGGTCGATACCACATGATGGTGCCATCGTAATGAACATATAATTGCCAAAAAAGCTGATCAGTCCCCTGCCAAGCAGGGGACTGATCAGACTGTCGAAAAACCTCTGGGAGGTGTCGGAGGGGCACCCCCTCCGACTGTAAATCCGAAATCGGCGGCGTGTACGTCGATTTCGGAAGCCTTGCGCAGCAAGGTTTCCTTACACCCTTCGCCGGCCGTGAGCAT
>JAEVYX010000116.1 GCA_023392515.1 Bacillota bacterium
TGCTGCATCTCCTTCACGGTCTCGCCTTCCATGCCCTGCTTCAGCATTTGAAAGGATGTCGCCACAGGGGGCTGGGTCACATGAGCGGGGGTCGGCGCTATATATTCGGTCGGGGCAGCGGTACGGATAGGCGGAGGTATGGTATAGGCATCCGGCGCGGCTGCCGGTTCGCTTGTTGTGATGGCTGCGGAAGTATTCCCCGTCATGCTGCTCACAACCCGGTCGTCTATCCCGCCGCCGCCATATAGCAGCGCCGCAACCACCAGCACGACAACCGATGCGCCAACCCAGGTCATCCACCCCTGGGTCGGCTGCTTTTTGGGCGGGTCCGGCCTTTTCCAGGACCGCCCGGAGGCCGGTTCCCATATGGTTTCACCCTTTGTGCCTCTGTCATCAGCGCGATTCAGGAGCGGGCCCGTATGCCCATACCGGGCCTTATCGCCGATGCCTGGCTCCGGGATGCCGGCTCCGGCCTGCGCCATGGAGCCCCGCGCCCGCAGCATGCCAAGCATGATCACAGTTCTGCTTTTGATTCTGCGAAATACCGCCCCCGCGCCGCGGTCGTCAGACTGATGCTGTCGGGAACTCATCGTATCACCTCCGGTGTCGGCAGTTCATATAAGGGAAAATGTGTGCGTTGTGATAAACTTCATTTGATGTATTCACACTGATGTGCCGTGTGGCCGCCGTCCATGAAAAAGCCGTATACCTTTCATTTTCACGATTATACCATAATTATCCTTCTATTTTATAACGGAAGGCAGGCGTATTGATAAGTTTTACATATGTACACGCCTATTTCAAGCTGCTTACTCAAATGGGGTGGTATATCACTTAACTATCCCGGGCCTTAACCATTCCCCTCCATGTATATAGGATGTACCAAGGGGAATACTACCCGGGAGGTGATTTGTATGGCGAAAAAAGGTATGCGCAGACCCGATCCCCGGGAGCCCCACGGAACGGAAAGCAACAAGATAACCCATATTCCCAGGAACGATGTGCCCCCGGTGCCGGAGATACAGGGCAAGGCAAAGACCGGGAATAAGAAAGCAGGGCCGATGCATCCGGAGTGAAAAGGGATAAAGACAGTTGATGGGGAGGACTTCACTTGCCAGCATTGTCGCGGCACATCACGCCGCTCTGTGCTGGCATAGAGCCTGCTTGCTCATTCATTGGGCGCACTGCGCTCACTCGCAAGCGGCTCTTTTTCGAAAGAAGCCCTCCCCATACCCCTCCAAGGAAATGTTAGCATATATAATAGAACCGCTTCGAACTCGAAGCTTGTTATATTCAAAAATCAATCTCATTTTACCTTGCTACGGTTATCCCCACATCATAAATTCGCGCTTCCTTTAGCGGAAACTTCTGGCCGAATGAAGGAAAAAGCCGATTTGTACGTTGAATATACATTACGACTAATTAGCGAAGGAGGTCCGGCCTTGACAAAGTTTGACCGGACAATACGCATAAAAGGCGGTTTTCTGGCCGCAGCCATGCTATTGTTTTCCCTGTTCCCCATAGGGATTGGGCGTTCCAGCGAGGCGGCCCCCACAACGCCGTCGGGAGGCGCCCTCATACGGGTACTGCTCACGCAATTGCAATTGACAGACCGGCTGGATATCGCACTGGACGGCAGCTATTCCGTAGAGCCCACCGGCATCACGTTTCAGCGCGGAAGCAAGCTGGTGATATCCAGCACAACCGGGCGGCTGATGCTGTATTACGAGGGCATGGCCATGGATACCGGTACAGAGCTTGTGCTGCGCCGCCATCAAACCGGCACCCCCGAGGAAAACGGGATGCGGCTGAACGGTAATTATCAAATATACCCCGGGGATTTGTACCTTTCCCTGAAAGACAATACCTTGCGGGCAGTGCTGCACATTCCCCTGGAGGAATACTTGTTGGGCGTTGTGCCCTATGAAATGAGCGACTCCTTCCCCCTGGAGGCGCTGAAAACCCAGGCGGTCGCCGCCAGGACCTATGCCCTGCGCAAGGCGAACAGCCAGGGAGATTACGACGTGGTGGACAATACGAACGATCAGGTGTTTAAAGGCGTCAACGCCTCCAATGCAAAGGCCTTTCAGGCTGTGCTGGAAACTGCCGGAGTCGTCGCCACCTATAACGGCGCGCTGGCCCAGTGCTACTATTCAGCCAGCAACGGCGGGCAGACCGACCTGAGCCAGCACGAATGGGGCGGGCAGGGCGAAGCCTACCTGGTCATGAAGGACGACCCTTACGATCTGGCAAACCCCGCCAGCCAGGTGAAATCCTTCGAAATCCCCAAAGCCGCATCAAACGGCATCGTGGGCAACGATGCCCTGAACACCCTTCTAAAAGGCGCGCTGCAGGAGCCGCTCGCCTCCCTCGGCTATGATGATGATGGACTAAACTTCCGCATCAGTGCAGTGGAAGGGGTCGAGGCCCATACCCCCAAGTATGCCGAGCCTTCCAGGCTGATGACCAAGCTGCGCTTTACCGTGCGGGTGGAGGCCAGGCGGCAGATTCTGCCCTCCCTGCAGGAGAACGATGTGAACATTTTCGCCGTACCCACCCCGTCCCCCACCCTAGCCCCCGGCGCAACGCCGGAGGTGCCCCAGTGGAGCGCCATGCAGCTCATCGAGCAGCCCTTTACGGTGGATTTGAACATTTTCCCCGATGTGGAAACGGCGCTGAACCTGAGCATTAACGGGGGCAGCAACGAAATTGTATCCGTCGCCGCAAAGGACGACAGCTTCGTCATTGAGGCCCGGCGCTTCGGCCACGGCGTGGGCATGAGCCAGCGGGGCGCCGAATGGATGGCCCAGGAGTTCAACATGAACTTCGCCCAGATACTGGACTTTTACTATCCCGGCGTGACGCTGATGAAGAGCAACGCCCAATCGACCTTGATGCCGCCCATCGGCGCAGCCTTCCTGGCCACACCCGGTCCGCCGGCCACACCCACCCCCAAGCCCACCGCCCTGCCCGTATCCCAAACCCCCGGCCCCGGCCAGTATATGGTCAAGGTAACGCAAATCGGGCAAAATTCCTACCTCAACCTGCGGGATACGCCCAGCATGCAGGGCGTCGTGCTCCAGCAGCTTTACTTTGGGCAGGTTCTTCTGGTCGAACAGGAAATGCCCGACGGCTGGCTGAAGGTGAAAACCGACGTGATGGAAGGCTATGTCATGGCCAGCTTTGTGGAAAAGGTGGAAGCGGTGGTTCAGCCGGAGCCCACCGAGACAGAAGGGCTGTACGGTTAAGCGCCAAAATGGCTCCGTATCAATTATTCAATTTGTTCGTATAAACAGGCAAGCGCAGCTGCACATGACAAAAGTGCAGCTGCGCTATTTTTTAAATTCAAAATTAAGTGCATGCGTGCCCGGCAATGAATATGGTAGCGTTCATCAGCCTCTGCCAAGGTTATCCAAAATTTCATGATAGCGTTTGGTTGCCAGCGCACTTGGCTTCCCTTTTTTGCAAAAAGACAGCCCAGCCAGTTTGGGAACGACACGCTCCACAACAATCTGCCCATCGGCCAGTTTGTTTTTCAATGCTTCAAAGGCTTCCAAAAACCGCTTATCTTCCTTTGCCCGGTTATAAAACGACAAAACGTAAACGTACACAAAAAGGTTATAGTTGCGGAAGGGATATTCGACCTGCATAAACAATGTGCCAATTCCATAGTGGCAGGGGCCCATGGGTTTTCTAATTATCCAATGCTCCAATAAAAAATCCACCGCCTTGTGAAGGGCCGGCTCACTTTGAAAATGCTTGCTGAAGCGAAACGCATTCAGGGCGGTCAGTGTTGGAAAGGGATTTGAAAACTCCGTTTCCGGGCCCCGGCCAAAGCTGAATTTACTACAGCGCCAGCCGCCATCAGTATGCTGGATATTCAAAAGATGCTCGAAGGTTTTTTGAAGCCTAAAATCGCCGGCATATCCCATGCGGCACAGCGCATCGGCGGCGTGGATGGTTTGGCATGGGTATATGGCACCCTGTGGGTACAATTTGAAACGTCCGTTCTCCCGCCAGGTGCTGAAAATCAATTTGGCTGCTTCCTGAAGCAATGGATCGGTAGATTCCATCCCCAATTCCAGAAGTAAAAGAACGCTTTCCAATGTTGAGAAAGGAGACCCCTTTAACAGGCGTTTGTCAGGCGTCGTCCAAAGATCGGCTCCCCCATCATACCGATGGGATAATATTGCTTCAATATCCGATGCATATTCCGCTTCTGCAGCCACTTATCTGCACCCCATCTCATATTGAACGTTTCGCTTTTGTTGATTTTACCATAAATGGGCATATAAACACAATCTCAAAGCCTAGCCTGATACGCCCCTTCCCACCGGTCGTACAGATATATCAGGCCCACAGGCACAATATACCTCAGCGCCATGAAAAAGTGGTTCCAGTTGTGATAAATCAGCCATTCCTTGTAATAGGCGGATAGGGCAAAAGCCGTGCCGGTAAACGCACCAATCAGGCAATAGACAATCTTGGCCCGCTTTTTCTTTTGGGGCAGCAGCAGCGCCAAAAAGGCCACAATGGCTTCTCCGGATAAGTTGTCCGCAAACCGGGTATCCGCCATGTAGTCTTGAAACAGGCCCGGCCTGTATTGGTACAGCCTCAATACAGGCATGGACAGCAAAACCCCGGTCAGGGTCATGACGGTATACCCGAACACCAGCAGCAGCACCCATTGGGGGAGCGGCGGGTCATAGGCCATCACCCGGGGGGCAATCTTCGCGGTAAGGAAAAACGCAACCCCGTAAAACAGCATAGAAGCCCCGATATGCCACCGGTAGTATACGACGTATTGCAGCTTGACCGATATCACTTCCAAAACAAACATGAGCGCCAGAAAAGCCAGCGCTGTGCGGAAGGGATGATCCTTCCTGGCGTAATGCAGCACCACAATGAACACAACAGGCAGAATCAACACATCCGAAAATATCATCCCCAGTATGTTATCATACACGGGGTCTTGTACCAATCGCGCAGGAAATCTATATAAATCAAGCAGTTCATTGAACACAACCTCCGCATGGGCCGCGCAATAAAATGCAATAGCATAAGCAGCCGCCAGGCTGTGCCAAGACATGCGGCTTTTTCGCATCAGCAGCACCGCCCAAAGGAGGAACAGCACAAAAAGGACGATATACAGCATAAGAGCCCTCATTTATCCAGTAATATTACGTCACATTCTTTATGGCTGGCTGGTTTTTATATTCACGATTCTTTCCACCAAAAACTTGATGATAATATAAACCAGCGTATAAATGGGGAAGGAATAGATATACTGCCATCTGATAAGCTTGTACATGCCAAGCCATACGGCAAAAGGCTCGCCCAGGAAGGACATGGCCGCGCTGGCAATGGCGCTAAACAGAATGTATGGGCCCCACTTGGGAAATTTTTGATAGAGGATCATGCCGATCACCGGTACAAGCACATAATCCACCGGCATAAACAATGCCAAATGGGGAAAGATCTGCACAGGATATTCCCACATCATGAAATTGGAAAGGCCCACATCCAGAAAGGTGGAGATGGAATTGACGAAGCATCCGTACAGCATCATTTCCAGCAGCCGCTTTCTGTCCACCACCTTCCACCAGTAGAGGAGCGGCAGCACGATCATGGCAATGCCCACCCACCAGGTAAAGCTGAATATCTCCCTGTCAAGATAATGCTGCATGTACAGCGTATGAACCTTTTCCATGAGCACAATGATCTCATCCAGCAGCGGGTCCGGAGCATTCAAGTGCTCACCCCCTATCAGGCTTTTAGCCCCTGCGCATCTTCGTCCAGGCTGAGCTTGCTCACCCCCAGCGCATCATGTTTCCAAAGGATATCCTTCACCAAATCCAGCTGTGTATCCCTGCAGGATACCAAAAGTACCACCTCGGCTGGAGTTGTGCGCTTTTTCCCCTTATACTTGCGGGAGAAAAGGAATTTTACAAGCAATCCGATTCCAAAGCCGAGCCCGGTGCCGATCAGCGACCACAGAATGGGGCCCCAGGTCCACAAAAAGCCGTAAATGAGGCCGAACAGTGCAAATGTCGCTGCAAAAATCATGGGGACATCCATGGTGCTCATCTGATCGGAGGCGTGAATCCTGTCGATCAGCATCCGCTCCTCGTTCCGCTTGTCCAGCGGCACAGCCAGAATATCCTCTTTGGGGATCCCCTGCATGGCGAGGGCTGTCACTGCCAGTTCCAGCTTGATGGAATGCTCAAAGTTCGATATGACGTACATATGCTTTCCTCGGTCGCGCCTGGGAAAAGGCATCAGAAAAGCTTTGCTTTGATATGTGCCTTTCAGATATTTCGCCTGCTCCCACTCGAAGAGCTTATTTTTTTCCACGATGTTCACATAGGCATCGTATATTCCGAAAAACACCATGGAAGGGATATTGAGAAGCCACTGGATGTTGACCGCCTCTTTTGCCCGGTCAAACTGCAAAAGGGCGGTGTAATGGATGGATGGCAGCACCTTCGAACTGTAGGCCACCACAATCCACCAGGCCATTATGAAAAATGCCACCAATGTGCGCTGAGCCATAAGCTGCCCCGCCCCCGGGGATAGGATGGACCAGACGGCGGAGGGCCAGGGGCTGCTCTTATCCAGATAGTTGAAACCCAGCGGCGTTTTTATAAAAGGCTTTACGGGGGAATCCTCCCTGGCTGCCAGTAGAAACTGATGGTTCAAATCCACCGTCGTCCGGTAGCTGTCCCAGATGGTGAACAGATAGGTGGGGATGTACAGCAAAAGCCAGTCCTTATCAAGCACCGACTTCGCCATGTCAAAGCTGCCGGTAAAGGTGTAAAAGATGGCCACATTCAGGTGGCTGCTAAAATTAATGATGATCTCCCACAAGAAAAGGATCATGCCGGTCAGGTATCTGGACAGCAGAAAGTGCCCGAACCCAGGAAAAATGGCCGACCAAAGTGCCACAATCATAGGGCTGCGCAAATGCAGCTGCGGCGCCCCAATGATTGTAAGCAGCGCTCGGGTACGGCGGGCAGGGGGGCCGGGCTGGGAGCTATGCAAGGAACAAGACCCCTTATATTGGATGTACTGGATTATATTAGTATGGATGGGCAGGAAAGCTTTATACCACAAGGCGCACGGAAGTATCGGGTGTCCTTGTCCGTACCATGCAAAAATCCCCGGCAGTAAGAATTTCCTTACCGCCGGGGATTCGTTATAACCCGATTTTAATACTGCTGCTTTTTCAAAAACATCCGGAATGCATAATACAATATCGCTAGGTTATAGGCAATGCCAATGAGATGGTACATCGCGTAGCTCAAATTTGCCGGGGAAGATGTGGGCGATATAAGGGTCATCATGGCCTTCACTGCCCAGAAGTTGGGGAACACGCCCAGCAGGTACTGCAGACCGTTCTGAAAGGTGGGCAGCGCCAGCAGAAACGGCACCATGGCAATAATCCCCGCCCCCTTGATCCACGCAAAGCCCTCCACCTTGTTTTTGGCAAGCGCGCTTTGCAAAAGGGCCAGGGACGGCGCGAACAGTGCCGAAGCAAAGGCAAAAAACAGCATATCCCAGGTACTCATTTTATCCAGCAGCCGCACGCCCCCAAGGACATAGGCATCCCCCGCCAGCCACTTGGTGCCGAACATCACCAGAAGGTTGCTAAGCACCGTCAAAAGGTACACATACGAAAGCTTGAACGTGAGGTATCCCGTAAGCCCTACAGGCGTCGCCGCAATGGTGTGCAGCGTATGCTCATCCTTATGGTCGAGCAGCAGGAACGTGGCCATGGCCGCCACCATGAATATGCCCATTGCCAGCATGAGGATGACCATGAGCAGTATCATGGACTGGTACATCATGGCCTCAATAAAGTTTGCGGACCGGATCACCTTTGGCAGCACATAGGCGGTGAGCAAAAGGAGCAGGAAAGGGAAGCCCAGCAAAAAGCCGTTAATGGGGTCCCGGAAGATAGTTTTCATTTCGAACCTGAAAAGAAACAGATATTTTTTCATCCTTCTACCCCCTCACCGCATGGCGCTTGAAGCCGGGATAGACGTGCAGGCTAAAAAGCAGTCCGGTCAAAGCAGCCAAATACCCATAGGAGTAAATCAACTTGCCAGTTTGTACATACCCAGTCACCCCGGCATTGATCAGGATCTGGGCGGCATGGGATGGCGACAGCAGCACCAGCCACTCGTAGCTTGCAGGGATCACCTTCAGCGTAAGCAGAATGCTGGGCGCGGCAAAAGCGACGATATACAGCATCAAAATACCCAGCATGGAGGAAAAGTCCCGGCTTAAAAGGGCCAGAGAAAAGCCGATTGCGCCATGGGCGGCCCCGGCCACCAGGATTGCCAGGAACAGCAGCCCATAGTTGAGCGTAAGTCCGTGGATAAAGTACAGCGCAGCGCTGGTCACCACTGCGGATTCCAGGCCCAGCGCGATGGAGGCCATCACCTTTGATATGACGATCTGCCCGATGGATACGGGCATCACCATCATGGATTTCACGGTTCCCTCCGTGCGCTCCAGGTGGTGGGCCGCGCCGATGAGCAAGATGGACATCATGGACACATCCATAAAGATGAGCAGCGGCGCGATTTGCAGCGCCTCCAATTTGCTTAGGAATAGGAACGCGATAATCCACAAGAGGGACGTAAAAAGGCTGACAGGCAGTATTTTATAGCTTACCATCCGCCTCATTTCCCCTAAAAACAGCTTCCAAAGCGTTTTCATTGCACTTTCGCTCCCGTCACCTGAATGAAGATTTCCTCCATAGAGGTTTCACCGCTGTGGATGGTTTCCACTTGCTTTTCCTTGAGCAGCGTCAAAAACTGTCCGTTTTCACCAATGCCGTCCATGGGGAAGGCTTCGCCTTTCGTCTGCCCGTCCTCCCGGTATTCCACCTTCACTTCCCGGCGCCCATATTTAATTTTCAGGTCCCTAGGGGTGCTGAGCTCCATCAGTTTTCCGTTTACGCAAAAGGCGACCCGGTCGCAAAGCTGCTCTACATCGTTCATGAGGTGGGTGGTCAAAAATACGGTGCCACCCTTTTCCCGGTATTCGGAGATGATTTCCTTTAAAATATGGGCATTGCGCGGGTCCAGGCCGTTGGTCACCTCATCCAGGAAAAGCACCTTGGGATCGTTGAGCATGGCGCGGACAAAGTTCAAGCGCACCTTCATGCCCTTGGAGTATTCCCCCACCTTCACATCCCGGTGCTCCCACAGCCCCACCCGTTCCATCAGCCCTTGAACATCCCCGGTTTTCTTGTAAAAGCCCGAAAAGAAGTTTAGGTTTTCCATGGCGGTCATCTTGGAAAAGTGGACCGGCATTTCAAAGCCCACGCCGATTTCCTCGTAAAATGCTTTGCCGATGGTGCGCAAATCCTTGCCAAAGTATTGAATGCTGCCCTTGTAATCCTCAAGCAGCTTGATGAGCAGTTTTTGCGTGGTGGACTTGCCCGCGCCGGAGGGACCGAGCAGGCCGAAGATCTCCCCCTGAGCCACATCAAAGCACATGCCCTTCAGAGCTTCCTGCTTGGCCTTGGGGTAACGGTAGAAAAGGGACTCCACATGAAACGCGTTCGTCATAAAAAGATTCTCCTTTTTCCTTCAGAAGGCTGCCCTCAGCGCTTATTGAGGCCGTATTGCATGATCCCCATGGTTTGTTCCAGCAATTGAACCGCTTCCTCCGGCGTTTTGCCGGGGGTGAGCTTGTGCAGGTTGGTGAGCAATATTTCCAGCACCTTTGTTACAAGCTCCGGCGGATACCGGCTGTCGATCTGCCCGGACGCGGCAGCCGCGTCAACCAGCGCCCCAAACCCCGAGGTAAAATCGTAATGGAAATACTCTATCAGTTTGGATATCCACTCCGGCCCTTCCTCCAGCAGCCGGTTGGTTAAATGGTACATCCGCTCATCCTGAAACATGAAGGCCATGGTCTCCCGGGCGATGGACAGGATGGTGGCAAAAAAGTCGGCGACATCCACGCCCTTTTGAATAAGGGGCTGGAAAAACTCCAGTTTTTTCACCGCAATCCTGTCCATCACCGCAAGATACAGGCCAAACTTATCCCCAAAGTGGTGATACAGGCTCCCCTTGCTCATTTCGGCTTTGCGGAGGATGTCATTCAGCGACGCTTCGGCAAATTTTTTTTGCGAAAACTCATCCACCGCCGCGTCATACAGCAAGGGGAACCGCAATAGGGGGTTCTCAGGGCCTAAAAGTTCTCTGTAGTTAAATGTCTTTTTCACTGGAATGATCCTGCCTCACTACATCCGCGAATCTCAATCTTCATCCGTAAACTTGTGCTTTGAGGCCTTCCGGGCCTGTATCTTCTTCCACACGGAGAGCTTCAGCATACCCAGCAGCACAACGCCCACAGCAATCAAAACCCATACCCACCATTCCATACGATCTCTCCTTTCTCCGGTGTAAACCAATCAGTCTAAACCGGTTGGTCTAATTATGCCACGCCATAATGTTTTTGTCAAGATACGCCTTATTGTATTCCGGCCATCTCGCAAAAAAAAGAAGCATCGGTCAAACGCCGCCATAAACTGTGTGAAAACCTCCGGGAGGTGTCGGAGAGGTTTACTGCAGAATTATGTTTACAAATATATCAACAAATTTTATAGTATACAGTATAGGGAAAATGGGCGGGTTGTTGCCACCCGTCCGGGCATAGAAAGGATGGATGGTATGGAGAACGGCCTTCGGAAAAAGTATGGGTTATTTACGGCAATTTCCATGGTGGTGGGCATTGTCATTGGCAGCGGCGTTTTTTTCAAAGCGGAAAAGGTGCTAAACGAGACCAATGGCAACATCCCCTTGGGCATCGTAGCCTGGGGCGTTGTAGGCCTCATCATGATTATCTGTTCTTATGCGTTTGCCACCATGGCTACCAGGCATGAAAAGGTCAATGGCGTAGTGGATTATGCCGAAGTCACTGTTGGCAAGCGGTATGGTTATTATGTGGGCTGGTTCATGGCAATCATTTATCAGCCAACGCTGACGTCCGTGCTGGCCTGGGTTTCGGCCCGCTATACCTGCGTGCTTTTGAACTGGGACATCACCGGCGGGTCATGCATGACCATCGCGGCCTTTTACCTCATCGCCATCTATGCGATCAACGCACTGTCGCCCATTCTTGCGGGAAGGTTCCAGGTGACCACAACGGCCATCAAGCTGGTTCCCCTCCTGTTGATGGCGGTAGCCGGCACTGTCATTGGCCTTGCCAACGGCATGACGGTGCAGAATTTCACAAAGGCTGCCAGTGATACCGCAAACACCGGCGGCGGATTGTTTGCAGCGATCGTAGCGGTGGCCTTCGCCTATGAAGGCTGGATCATCGCCACCTCCATCAATGCGGAAATCAGGGATTCCAAAAAGAACCTGCCCCGGGCGCTGATGATCGGCGCGCTGATTGTGGTCACGGTCTACATTCTGTACTACATTGGCCTGGCGGGCGCAGTGCCCACCTCCGAATTGATGAAGAACGGCCAGGACGGCGCCAAAATGGCATACCAGAACATCTTCGGCAATGTGGCCGGCTCGCTGATCTTTGTTTTCATCATTATCTCCTGCCTGGGCACATTGAACGGCCTCATGCTGGGCTGCACCCGCGGCCTGTATTCCCTGGCCGTGCGCGGAAACGGCCCCAAGCCCAATGTTTTCAAGCAGCTTGACCCTTCCACCAACATGCCGGCCAACTCTTCCATCATTGGTCTTTTGCTGACCGGGTTCTGGCTGTTGTACTTCTACGGTGCCAACCTCACCGCCACCTGGTTCGGGCCGTTCAGCTTTGATACCTCCGAATTGCCCATCGTAACGCTGTACGCCGGGTACATTCCCATCCTGCTCATGATGATAAAGCGGGAAACGGAGCTTAGCACCTTCAAGCGCTTTGTGATGCCGGGCCTTGCGGTATTGAGCTGCATGTTCATGGTGGTGGCCGCTTGCCTGGCGCATAAGATGGCCGTGGTGTACTACCTGGCCGTGTTTGCGGTGATGATGCTGGCGGGCGTAGCCTATGCGCCGAAAAAAGAAAGATAAGTAAGTTGTGCTGTAGTTCGTATAATCATTAGCACCGTTCAGGCTATGCCTGAACGGTGCTTTACTTCCTAATGGATTTTGCTTTTTGCCATTAACTGGGTCTTGATTATTTCTCCCTGGTGAGCCGGATCACATTCCAGCTAAGGGCAGGGATGGTGACGGTGAGGCGGCCGTCATCCATCTTGCCGTGCCGGCCCTTCACCGGCAATACGTTATCCGGGTTGCTTTCTGTGTTGACAGCCTTCACATCGTCATGATGTAGCAGGATATGCTCGGCATTAGCAAGCTTGCCAAAGGCGCGCAGATCGCAGGTAAGCTCAATGTCCTCCTTCATGTCGCGGTTGACAGCAAAGAGGGTAACGGAGCCATCGTCCCCCAGCACTGCGGTTGCGTCCAGCAGCGGCACATCGGTATAGTCAGAACAATCGTATGTGGGGGATTCGACGATTGGCCTCAGCGCGGTTCCCCTGCCATACTTGCTGGCGTGCAGGAGGGGCCAGTAAATGGTTTGCACCCAGGCGCCGCCGCCATTTCTGGTCATAATGGGGGCGATGACATTTACCAGTTGGGCCATGCAAGCCACCTTCACGCGGTCGGCGTTGCGCAGCATGGTGATGAGCATGCTGCCAACCAGCAGGGCATCCTCAAAGTTGTAGATGTCCTCCAGCAGCGGGAGGGCCTTGCCCCACCTGCCCTGTTTGACAATCTCCTTGTCCTGCTCGTTGGAGTGGTACCAGACGTTCCATTCATCAAAGGAAAGGTTCAGCTTCTTTTTGCTGTGCTTTTTGCCCCCTACTGCGTCACAGATGGAGATAACCGTTTTGATGAAGGCATCCATGTCCATGCTTCGCGCCAGAAAGCCCGGCGTATCCCCGGTGGGGTTGCCATAATAGCGATGGATGGACACATAGTCCACCTGATCATAGCATTCATCCAGCATCTGATATTCCCAGGAACCAAAGGTGGGCATGTCGTACGCAGAGGAGCCGCAGGCCACCAGCTCAATGGAGGGGTCCACCCATTTCATCATCTTTCCGGCTTCGTTGGCAGCACGGCCATACTCATAGGCCGTCTTTTGACACATTTGCCAGGGGCCGTCCATCTCGTTGCCCAAGCACCAGAGCTTGATGCCAAAGGGATCCTTGACGCCGTTTTTTGCGCGCAGGTCACTCCAGTACGTACCGCCCCTGTGGTTGGAATACTCCACAACATTGCGGG
>JAEVYX010000129.1 GCA_023392515.1 Bacillota bacterium
ACGGTGGAAGCGGCTATCCGGAAAACCGGGTATGCCCCGAATTTAACGGCCAAGGCGCTGGTGCAAAACCGGCTGGGGGTAATCGATGTGTATATCCCCGAGCACATCGATTTGAGCAACAGCTTCGCCATGCACTTTATCGCCGGGGTCAGCGACACCCTTTCCAAGCATATGTACTCCTTCCTCATTCTTCGCGGCCGGGAAACCCGCCACCGCTGCGACGGATATATCGTGATGGGCCTTCTGAAAAACGAGGTGGCATCCATGGCCGAATTTGTGCAGGAGCGCAATTGCCCCATGGTGCTGTTCGGCCACACCGACCTGGACGGCATCCACACGGTGGACGTGGACAACGTGGCGGGGATTCAAAGCGCGGCGGAATACCTGACTCAAAACGGCCACCGGAATATTGCCATGCTGAACGTAGCCGAGGACAAGGACTATACCCAGGACCGTTTGCAGGGCTACCGCCAGGCGTTGGAAAAAGCGGGGATCCCTTATAGGGAAAGCCTGGTGTACAGCGCGGACAACAATGAAAACAGCGGCTTTGAATGCGCCCTCCGGATTTTGAAGGAGAAGAAGGTGACTGCCATCCTCTGTGCCACGGATGTATTGGCCCTGGGCACGGTTCGGGCCGCCAAATCCCTGGGGTTGGATGTCCCAAAGGAGCTTTCTGTGACCGGCTTTGATGGACTGGGCTATCAATTGCTCACCGAGCCCCGGATTATGACGGTGAAGCAGCCCGTTTACGAGGCCGGGCAGGAGCTGGCCCGGCTTTTGATCAGCCGGTTGGATGACCCAAATATGAAGACTGTACAAAAATACTTGCTGCCCGAACTGCTCCCCGGCGGATCCGTTGTGGAGGTGAGGAACGCGGACCAGGAATAACGGCGGTGAGATCAATATTGAATCCCCTCATTTGAAATATTTTAAAGGAGGTTCCATCCCATGAAAAAAATCCTGTCCCTTGTACTGGCTTTCTCCCTGGTGTTTGGCATGGCCGGGCTGGCAAGCGCCCAAACGGCGAATACGGAGCTTTCCGGCAAACTGGTGGTCTGGTCTTCCGGCGATGAGCTTGGCCGCTTTGTGGAAGGCTTCAACAAGGTGTACCCCAACATCGAAGTGGAAATCACCGTCATCCCCAACAGCGAATTCCTGGCCAAACTGGAGCCCACCATGGTCAGCGGCCAGGGCGCGCCGGATGTGTTCACCGGCGAATCCGACTATGTGAAGTATCTTGTGGATACGGACTTCTGGGACGATCTCACCAAGGAGCCCTATCAGGCAAGCCAATACCTTGACAACATCTGGGATTATGTAAAGAGCGTCGGCACCGACAAAAACGGCGTGCTGAAAGCGCTGAGCTGGCAGGCCAGCCCGGGTTCCATCATCTACCGCCGGGATATGGCCGAAAAATACCTGGGCGTAAGCGATCCGGCAGCGGTGGGCAAAATGCTTACCTCCAACGAAAAAATGCTGGAAGTGGCCGAGAAACTGAAAGTCGGCTCCGAGGGCAAGGTGAAGATGTTCGCCACCTGGCAGGACATTTTCAACATGCAGTTCTCCAACCGGGAAGCAGCCTGGGTGAAAGATGGCAAGCTTGTGATCGACCCCTCCATGGTAGACTTTTTCGATGTGGCCAAGACCATTGCGGAAAACGGCTATGACATCAACACCGACCCCTGGTCCGGTGAATGGTTTGCCGCGGTGGAAGGCGAGGAAGTCTTCTCCTACGTACTGCCCACCTGGGGTTATCAGTTCCTCATCAAGCCCAGCGCCGTGAACACCAAGGGCAAGTGGGGCCTGTGCCAAAGCCCGGTGCCCTATGTAAAGGGCGGCACCTGGCTGGGCATCGCCAAGAACAGCCAGCACAAGGATTTGGCTTGGGCGTTCCTGGAATACGTAACCTGCAACACCGAATCCATGCAGGCCTATGCCGCCCAATACGGCGAGTATGTGGCCAATAAGGCAGCCGACGCGGCATTGGCCAAGGAAGCGGGCGAAGAGGTTCTCAATGGCCAGAACCTGTATGAGTTCTACAATGGGCAGATGGAGAAAATCCCCGGCGACTGCATGACGGCTTATGACCAGCAGATCAACAGCGCGTATTTGACTGCCGTGAAGGCCTATGCTTATGATGGCATGGCGCTGGAGGATGCGATTCAGCAGTTTAAGGATGATGTGCTGAATGCTTATCCTGAGTTGGTAGTAGAGTAAAGTTCTTAATATGGGGGCAGGCGCAATGCTGCCTGCCCCTGCTTGAGTTTGAAAATGCTAAGCATTATGCGGTGATGTGGGTGCTGTCATGTGATTAATGACAAGAAATATATAAAAATGTTGTATCAGAAGGTTTCCAAAAGGTGACGAAACTCCGCCCCCGCCAGTGGCGGAAAAGGGCAGAGTGAAGGAATCAAGCGAAAGGAAGCAGCGCGAGCGGCAGCGAAGCAATGCGACCATTGAGTTTGCGGACAATCGGAAAGCCCTTTGGTCGCTCCCGTAGGAGCGAAATCCTTTCTATGAACATATTTTTATACGAAGCTCGCATTAAGTAGATATAGTGAATAAAATTATTCGAGAAGAAGGAGAATTTCGCGTCTGCGGACGCGATCAAAGGGCTTTCCGATCGCCTTTGGAAACCTTCGAATGCTATCCTCTCATATATTTATTACATTGCATATTGCGTGACTGACGCGAAAGACCCTATTCTCAGGAAAGGAAGGCGTTATATGAAAAGAAGCGGCGGAACCATTTCCCGCAAGCAAAATTGGGGCTATGCATTCATCGCCCCCTACTTTCTTGTATTTCTCATCTTTGGCGTCTACCCCTTCCTGCACACCTTTCTATTGAGCTTTCAAAGCTGGGACGGCATTCGGGATTCCGCCCCGGCAGGGCTTAACAACTTCGCCCGCCTGTTATCCGACAAGGTGTTTTTGACTTCCCTTCTGAATACCACCCGCATCTGGCTGGGGAACTTCATCCCCCAAATCGGGGCGGCCATTATATTATCCGCCATTTTTACCTTCAACAAGGTTCGGGGCATGGCCTTTTTCCGGGCGGCCTATTATCTGCCGAACCTGATTACCGCGGCCTCCGTGGGCCTCTTATTCAACCTTCTCTTCGGCGGGGACAAATCCGCCGCCAATCAACTGCTTTTAAACCTGGGCCTTGCGGAAAAGCCCATCGGCTTTCTGACCAGCAAGGCTTACACCTGGGGGATTGTTTCCTATGTGCAGTGGTGGATGTGGTTTGGCTATACCACCATCCTCATCATGGCCGGAATGACCACGGTGGATCAATCGGTGTACGAGGCCGCCATGGTGGACGGGGCCGGGAAGGGCGCGACCTACTATTACATCACCCTGCCGCTGATCCGCCCCACGGTGATTTACCTTACCATTACCTCCATCATCGGCGGGATGCAATTGTTCGACGTGCCGGCTGTGCTGACGGATGGCCAGGGTGCGCCGCAAAAGTCCATCCTTACTACTGCCATGTACATCTATAACCAGGGCTTCAAAAACCATAATTATGGCTATGCCAGTGCGGTATCCGTAGGCCTGTTTATTCTGGTGGCGGTTTTGTCGCTGCTTTCGCTGCGGGCGCTGCAGGGAAGGGGGAAACAGCATGACCGGAACCTATAAGGCAAAACGCAAAGCGGGCAAGGCGCTGATGTATACCTTCCTGGTTCTGCTGCTGCTCTTGTCCGTGATCCCCTTTTATATGGTGCTGGTGAACAGCACCCATTCCAGTTTTGATATTGTGACCAGGCTGAACCTGATCCCCGGGGATCAGTTTATGGTTAATTACAGGACCATGATGGAGAAGGGGAACATCTGGCAGGGTTTTTTGAACAGCCTGATGATTACCGTTCCCTTTACGGTTTTTACCGGCTACTTTGGGGCCATGACGGCATACGGCTTTGCCAAATACCGCTTCCGGTTTCATCAGGGCCTGTTTATGACGGTGCTTGTTTCCATGATGCTCCCGGCCCAATTGAGCATTGTGGGCTTTTATAAACTGAACTTGAATCTGCGCTTATTGAATACGTATGTCCCCTTTATCGCACCGGGGATTGCCAACGCCACGGCGGTGTTTTTCCTGAAAGGGATCATCGAGCAGAGCATACCCGATTCCATGCTGGAGGCCGGGCGCATTGAAGGCTGCTCGGAAATGCGCATCTTCCACCGGCTGATCCTGCCCTGCATTACCCCGGGCATTGCCACCATGTGCATCTTCCATTTCGTATCCAGCTGGAACAATTACCTGGGCCCTCTCATCATACTATCTGACAACAAGCGGTATACATTGCCGGTGATGATCGCCATGATCAAGGGGCTGTACAAAACCAATTACGGGGCCATGTATGTGGCCATTGTCCTTTCCGTAGCGCCGATCATCGCCCTGTACGCGTTCTGCTCCCGGTATATTATCAATGGCCTGACAGTTGGGTCGGACAAATAACGGAGGTGCCTTATGCCCAATATCACATGGATTTACTCCAACGAGCAGGCCCAATGGGCTGAAAAAGAGCCTATACGGGGCGGCGGGAAGGTTACCCTTGCGCCGACCGGTGAAAGCTATCAAAAAATGAACGGCTTTGGCGGCTGCTTTAACGAGGTTGGATACCAGACGTTATTGACCCTCGAAAAGAACGATCAGGAGGCCGTGCTGAAAGACCTTTTTCAGCCGAAGCCGGGCCATGCGAATTTGACCCACTGCCGCATGCCTATCGGGGCCAACGACTATTCCCTGGATTGGTACAGCCTCAACGAGCGCAAGGGCGATTATGCCATGGACTGCTTTTCCATAGCGCGGGATGAGGAGCTGCTGATCCCCTACATTCAAAGGGCGAAGCAGTACAACCCCGCCTTAAAGCTGTTCGCCTCGCCCTGGAGCCCGCCCACCTGGATGAAAGACCCGCCGGTGTACAACTGGGGCAAGCTGATTAAAACAAAGGAAAACCTGGGGGCTTACGCCCTGTACCTGGCGAAGTTTGCCGAGGAATATGCAAAAAAGGGCATCTCCATCGGGCAGATCCATGTGCAGAACGAGCCGGTGGCCAACCAGAAATTCCCTTCCTGCATGTGGACGGGGGAAGAGCTGCGGGATTTTATACGGGACTATATGGGCCCTGTGTTCCGAGCGCGGAAGGTTTCAGCGGAAATCTGGCTGGGCACCATCAACGCCCCCGGCTGCGATTACCGCCGGCTGATTTTTGATAAGTTCGCTACCGAGGACTACGATTATTTTGCCAATACGGTTTTGATGGATGAGGAAGCGCTTACGTACATATCCGGCGTCAGCTACCAGTGGGGCGGCAAAATCGCCATCCAGCGCACCTTTGAAAGCTGGTGGCCGCGCATCCGGCTGATGCAGTCGGAAAACGAGTGCGGGTTTGGAGACAACACCTGGGAGTACGCCCGGTACAATTTCACCATGATGAAGCACTACATATCCAACGGTGCAGAGTCGTACATGTACTGGAACTTGATGCTGCCGCCCCTGGGACGCAGCATCTGGGGCGACCCACAAAACGCCATGATTACCATCGACCCGGAGACGAAAAAAGCGGTGTACAACCCGGACTATTATGTAATGAAGCACTTTTCCTCCGTGGTGCCGGACGGCTCCCTCCGACTGGGCATGAAAGGCCCCTGGGCCGCGGACACTGTGGCATTCAAGACGCCCAAGGGAGGAAACGCCTTCATCGTGTTCAATCCCTTCCGGGATATCCGCCGGGTCACGGTGGAAACGGCGGGCGAAACCTATTCCTTTGACATGGAACCCCAAAGCATCAACAGCATTTGTATGGGAGAATAAGAATCCTTTATGAAATATATCACAACTACCTGCCCGGACGGGCAGCCCGTATCCCGGGAAGGGGCTGCCGCCTTTCATGCGGATGAAAGCAACCAAGAGCGGTATGTATTGAACCTGTACCCGGAAGTGACCTTTCAAACCCTGAAAGGTTTTGGCGGCGCGTTTACGGAGGCTGCGGGATATGTGTTTTCCCGGCTGCCCGCAAAAAAGCAGGAAGAGCTGCTGGCGGCCTACTTTGGCAAGGATGGCCTTTCCTACACCCTGGGCCGGGCCTCCATCGACAGCTGCGATTTTTCTTTGGGCCACTACAGCGCCGTTGATGATCCGGAAGATACGGGCCTTTCCACCTTTTCCCTTGCCCGGGATGAGGAGTATGTGCTGCCGCTTTTAAAGCGCGCCCAGGCGCTGGAGCCAAGACTGCAAATGATGCTCTCCCCCTGGAGCCCGCCTGCCTTTATGAAAACCAACGGGCAAAGAAACGGCGGGGGAAAGCTCATCCCCGCCTTTTGGAACACATGGGCCAGGTATCTGTGCCGGTACGTAAAGGAATACGAAAAGCAGCAGATTCCCGTGTTTGCCCTGTCGGTGCAAAACGAGCCCAACGCCGTGCAAACCTGGGATTCCTGCCTGTATTCCCCGGAAGAGGAACGTTCCTTTTTGCGGGATGAACTGGCGCCTGAAATGAAAAGATCGGGCCTTGAAAAAGTGGCCCTCACCGTGTGGGACCACAACAAGGAGCGGCTTTTCGACCGCACTGCCTACCTTTGTGCCGATCAAGAAGCAAACAAGGCCATCGGCGCGGTGGGCTACCACTGGTACAGCGGCGACCATTTTGAGGCGGTCGATCTGGTGAGCCGCATGTTCCCGGACAAGATGCTCATTTTCACCGAGGGCTGCATTGAATATTCCCGGCTGGAAAAGGACAGCGCCATGCAGCATGCCCAGATGTACGCCCATGAGATTATCGGCGGCCTGAACGCCGGCATGCATGCCTTTTTGGACTGGAACCTGTGCCTTGACCTTACGGGCGGGCCCAACCATGCGGGGAACTACTGCGACGCCCCGGTGATGGCGGACCTTGAAACCGGGGAACTGCATTACCATTTAAGTTATTACTATCTGGGCCATTTCAGCCGGTATATAAAGCCAGGGGCGAAACGGATCGGGTTCACCCGCTATACCGACGCGCTGGAAGGCACGGCCTTTCAAAACCCCGATGGGGGGCTGGCCTGCGTGATTGTAAACCGGCAGGATGAGGCCCAGGAATGCTTTTTGCGCCTGCAAGGAAGGCTGTGCCAGGTAGAACTGCCTGGGAAAAGCATTCAAACGATGCTGATTGATAAGAATGAATACGGGAATGTGTAGGCTGCGGGAATTTTGCCGGAGGAAGATTTGATCAAACATGGTAAGCCACCCTTTCCGCCGTTGACCCTTGGCACGCGATTTTCACCCTTCCAATTCCTGCAGTGCAGGGAATGGAAGGGCGTTTTTTGTGTTATACCGTATATTATACAGAATCACTTTATAGAAGTACCTAAAGGATAAAGGGTATGAATTTGCAAAAGTTGGAGTATCAAATCTGCCAATTCGTTACTAACATCAACCTTATTGCATTTATAAGCTTGTATTCAAACATTGGCAGCGTGCGAAGCACGCATCAAAATTAAAAGCGTTTTAGGTGACTGAGCCGAGCGCCGCCTGTGGAGTATGAAGCGAGGTGAAGGAATCACGCAAAACGAGCGATGGGATCGGCAGCGAACCAGCGCGATGATTGAGCGAGCGGAGGGAGCGGGGGGGACTTGCAACCCGCTCCACTTACCGGCATTGTCGCGGCGCTGCACGCCGCTCTGTGCCGGTATAGAGCCTACTTACTCGCTATTCGGGCGCACTGCGCCCGCTCGTAAGCGGCTCCTTTTTTTATCTTTTGGGATAAAAGAGAACATAGACCTCCGCAGCCGGTTGTAAATCCAGTTAGATAGTTTGTCGCGATTTTTTAAATTTTATAGTATAATATGGATAACGGATGGATGCGGGGAATGATAGAAAGGAAAGGAAGCGTACTATGGAAGCGTTGAGAAAAGTAATAAAAATCTCAAAAGGCATACCGGCTGTTGATGGTGCAGGCGTAAAACTGGTTCGCGTAATCGGATACCACGACACCAAGGAGTATGACCCGTTTCTGATGTTGGATGCTTTCGATTCGGTGGATCCAGAAGACTACACAAAAGGCTTTCCCTGGCACCCTCATAGGGGCATTGAGACAATTACATATTTGATCAAGGGAGATATCGAGCATGGCGATAGCCTTAGGAACAGCGGTAGCATTCTTGATGGGGAGTGCCAGTGGATGACCGCAGGTTCCGGCATTATCCACCAGGAAATGCCCAAAGCAAGCAAACGTATGTTAGGTGCCCAATTGTGGCTGAACCTGCCTGCCAAAGACAAAATGACACGGCCGAGTTACGGGGATATAAAGGCTGAAGATGTGCCAGTGATTGGCGAAAACGGAGCAAAGGTTCACGTGCTTGCCGGAGAATATCTTGGGCACCAAGGCGCCTTTCAGGGTAAATACATCAAGGCAGCCTATCTGGATGTGGAATTGTCCGCCAATCAGGAATGGAGCTTTACGAATGATCCTGAAAACACTTTGTTCATCTACATTTTTTCCGGAAAAGCGATTTTTGACCCTGATCGAAGCATTGATCATGCGCAGGACTTGATTGACGAAAAGCAAGCTGTATTGTTCGGGCAGGGTGAAAAACTCTGGATAAAGGCAGGGGAGCAGGATGTGCGCTTTATCCTTTTATCCGCCAAGCCTTTGAATGAACCAATTGCCTGGGGCGGCCCTATTGTTATGAATACAAAGGAAGAGCTTAACTTGGCGTTCCATGAGTTGGAAAACAATACGTTTATCAAAAACAGGTAACGAGACAAAAGGCGCAGGGTATACTCCCGCGCCTTAGTGTGTTGGAAAAGCGGCTGCGCCGCCTTTTCGAATCAGCACCCTTCACCTGTGAGCTATGCTCTACGTGCGGTGAAGGATGCTTTTTAAGCTTATTCTAACGCTTGGCGGAAAGTGAGTCGTGGGCCAGCGTATGAAAACTTCATGATGCAGTCATTGACATCTGTGAAGGCCTTGCCGTTCCCGACAGGGAAGCATCGTCATCCCTTGACGCTGCCGGCTGTCATGCCCGAGATGAATGATTTCTGATTGAGCAGGAAAATTACCATGATTGGCAGCACGCTCATCACAGCACCGCTGAGCAGCAGATCATAATTATTCCCGTACGGTGTCAGCAATGACTGCAGTCCGATGGGGAGGGTTTGCATTTCTGAGGTGCGCAAGACAATCATCGGCCAGACCATCGCATTCCAGGAACCCATTGCCAGCAAAATAGTCATGGCACCAAACGCGGGGAGCATCAATGGCATCATAATTTTAAAATAAATACCATATTCAGTGCAGCCGTCCAGGCGGCCGGACTCCATCAGTTCGGAGGGAAGGCCCATCGTATACTGCCTAAAGAAGAATATTCCGGTTGCAGGGACCATAAACGGAAGCACAACCCCAAAGTAGTTGTTAATCAAATTGAAGGTATCCATCTGTTTGTACAGGGGAAGAATGAGTATCTCAATAGGGATCATCATGACGACCAAAACCAGAATAAACAGAAGATTCCTGCCCTTGAAGCTGTATTTGCTCAAGGAATAGCCTACCATGGACGAAAAGAAAAGCCCACTGACAACCTGGATGGCCAGAATCGTAAAGCTGTTCAAGTACCATCTCAGGTACAGGCCGTTTCGCTCTGTATAAAGCAGCGTGTAGTTAATAAGGCGGTAGTTCTGAAAATCGAATTTGAACTGCAGCCCATTGCGGATCATCTCCTGGCCAGGCTTGAAAGAGGATATCAGCAGGAAAAAGAAAGGCATCAGCGCGCACAGTGCAAAAATTCCCATGAGCAGCGTTGAGAAAACAGATGCTATCAACCTGGATGAGGATTGGGACATTCTTTTTGCGTTTTGCATCTTTCATTGCTCCTTGCTGAAGGACTTCGTGAAATACAGCTGAATGACATTGATAATCAGCACAATCAGCAGCAGCACAATTCCGGCGGCGGAGGCAAGGCCGAAATTGTTGCGGTTGAACCCTTGCGAATATATATAACTGACCACTGTCGCACCGATGTCCCCCGGGGTGCGGGCACTGTTAAACAGGGTGAAACTTTCTGCAAACATGGAAAAACCGCCGTAGATACTAATGGTTAGCACATAAATGATGGTATGACGCACAGAAGGGATGGTGATGTGAACAAACTGCTTGAAGGCATTGGCTCCGTCAATTTTTGCCGATTCATATAATTCTGCCGGAATGCTCTGAAGGGAGGAAAAATAATAAACGATATTGACCCCCATCCATTTCCAGCAGCAGAACACCACCAGAACGAACATGGTCGTTCCTTGCTTTGCAAGCCAGTCTTGTGCGGGCATCCCAAGGAGGCGCATCACTGCATTGAAGATCGCATCCTGGTTGGCGGAGAATGCATAGCGGAAAAACAGGCCCGCCATGACCACGGAGGTCAGCGCGGGGATGAACAGGGCTGATTTCATGAAACCGGCCTGTTTTACACTGCCTGAATTGAGCATGTTCGCAAGGATCAACGGTACCGGAATCAGGATGGAACAGGTGATGAGGGTGTACTGTGCCGAAATTTTACATGCTGTTAAAAAGTAATCGTTATTCAATTGCTGGTAGTTAAAAAAGCCTGAAAATTGCGGCGGCGCAAATCCCCGCTGGCTGTAAAGGCTCATTTGGCCGGTATATAGAATGGGGTAAAGAAAAAAAAGCAGGAAAAAGATAATAAATGGACTTGCAAAAATATAAGGTACAACTTTCTTGGAGTTGAAGAACTGCAATGGTCCATGCGGAATATACCCTGCTTTTCTGCCTGCTTTTTCCAACATAAGCATCCCCCCATTTTTGATCCAAGTCATTTTTATGTTATCAAACTGTTTTGCAAATACCGACTTATAACACCCGGAGGACGGGGTCGCTTGGGCAGCCCCGTCCTGAGTGATCAGTTTTCAATGGCCGGCTAACCGCTTTATTGCATGGAACGAAGGGTGTTAGCGGCATCTTTCAGGGATTGTTCAGGTGTCTTGGTCTTTTGGGAAAGGACTTCATACATGACGGTTTTCTGCACCAGTGTCAACGCTTCGGGGAAGAGCTTGTTTGTGGTCGACAGGGAGGTAATGGAGGCGGCGGTGGCATCCATCACATCATAAACTTCGCTGCCGAAGTAATCGGTGAAGCGGTTGGGAGCTGTCATCTGCGGGTCATCATAAATGTCTGTACGGATCGGGTCAAACCCAAGCTCTGTCCAGGTTTTGACTGCGCCTTCCTTTGAAATCTTTGCGAAATACAGGAAATCCTTCGCCAATTCAATGTTCTGGCACTGGTTGGTGATGGAGGTTCCTGTGCCGCCCAAACCGGCAGAGTTCGCGCCGCCTTCATACCATACAGGCATGGGGGCAACGGCCATTTTCTTATCCAGATCAGGCATGTAATCTGTGAAGCGGTTGAGGTACCACAAGGGCATAGCGATGGTTGCAACGTTGCCGGCGTTCATATAGCCGTACCATTCTTCGCTGTGGCAGAATCCGCCGGGCATTTCAACAAAAATTCCTTCGTTGATGCCGTCGAGCAGCCATTGCAGTGTCTTGATGTTGATTTCATTGTCCAAAATGACTTCGCCGGTTTCTTTGTTGAAGAAGTCGCTGCCCTGCTGGGTAATGAGGGGGTAGTAGGTCCAATGCTCGGTGGTTTCTACGGCCATCATGTACTTGCCGGTTTTCTCTTTTACCGTCTTGCCGGCTTTCTTGAAGTCATCCCAGGTGACGATATCTTTGATGGAAATACCGGCCTGTTCAAAAATCTCCTTGTTGTACATCAGCGCTGCAGCGCCTACATGATAGTCAACACCGTAATAATTTCCATAGTTTGCATAGTTGTCAAAACGCCCCATGATGAGGTTTTCCTTATCGGGCTCGACAACGCTGTTGAGCGGAACAAGGGGGATGTACTGCTCTTCCCCTGTGATGAAGTTGGCATACATGGAGATTTCAATATCCACCATGTCCGGAGCGCCGGTACCGGTCTGCAGGGAAATCAGAAGGTTGTTGTGAAGGTCGTCATAGCCTAAAGTTTCTGCCTTGAATTCAATAGGTCTGTCCGGGTTTGCTTCGTTCCAACGTGCGGCTGCTGCTTCCATGAACGTTTGGTGTGCGGCCTGGAAGGTCCAGAAAGTGATCGGCGTGGCATCAGCCGCACTTGCGGTGATGGCCGTCATGCCCAGGAGCAGGACGACGGTGAGTAGGAAGGATACGATTTTTTTCATTGAGACATACCTCCTGTTTATTTTTAGGCTACTATCTGGAGCGCTTTACGCTTCAAATCCTTATAACATTAACGTTAATGTTGTGCTGCAAATTTATTTTGTACCGTCTTCTATTCATTTTTCGTCAAGTCCCGTGGACATTTCCTGTTAATTTGAATTTTAGCAAGTTGAACCTGCGATGTCAAGGCCTTTTTCGATTGACCCCATTTTTTTCATCTGTTATACTATGTCCATGAAAAAAGATATGGAAGTCGAAGGAACCGGTATGCAGGGAAAGCGGCCTGATAAGCATGTAACGATCAAAGACATATCAAGGGTGACCGGTTACACCATGAATACCGTCTCCCGCGCGCTGAACAACAAGCCGGATATCTCCCGGGAAACCAGCCTGAAAATACAGCAGGCTGCACGCGAGATCGGCTATATCCGCAACTGGCTGGCCGGATCATTGCGCACCGGGCGGTCCAATACCATCGGGGTGATTGTTTGCGACCTGTCAAACCCCTTCTTTGCCCTGATGGTGGCGGATATTGAGGCCGCAGCGGCAGAATTTGGCTATACTGTTATTGTGCTGTGCACCCATGAAGAACAGGAAAAAGAAGAAAACGCCATCCGTGTAGCCATCGGGCGGCAGGTGGACGGCATCTTGCTTTGCCCCTGCCAGGGCAGCGGGGAGTCCCTCCGATTGCTGAATGAAACCGGGGTGCCTTATGTGCTGCTCGCACGGCACTTTGACACGCAGGATGCGGATGCCCTTGTATGCGATGAGATGCGGGGCGGTTACCTGGCCACGGAACACCTGATTGCGGCCGGGCACAGAAAGTTGATTTTCCTGTACAGTTTTGACAGCGTCAGCGGCGTCGTGGAACGCCGGAAAGGTTTTTTCAATGCTGCGAAAGAGCATGGCATTCCCGAAAGCGACTGCCTGGTGTTCAATCATCAGGAGGGGGAGCAGACTGCTGCTTTCCTGAAAGAAAAGCAGGCCCAGGGTTTTACCGGTATCTTCGCCTATTGTGACATGGAAGCATGGAAGATTATTGCCTGCCTGGAAAAGCTGGGTGTTCATGTCCCGAACGATCTTGCCTTTACAGGGTATGACAACATTCAGGGCAGGCTGGGTTTTCCCTTTCCGCTTTGCTCGGTTGAAGGCTCGCTGCGGGATATCTGCCGGGGATCTGTCAACCTGCTGGATGAGAAGATAAATGGCACCGCCGTGCCCCACGGGCTGTCCATCTATCCGGTCTCCCTGGTATGCCGCGGGAGCTGCCGGTGCAATTCCTAAGTTTGTGCTTAGCCGCATTTCTGCTATCTTTTTATAAGCTTTTTATTTTTTAGATTGTAAACCGTTGAGAAAAGTGGTATATATAGATAAAATCAGCAATACATTAACGTTAATGCTTGGGTGTGCCTGGGTTGACAAATATCATACCAAGAGGAGAGCGACCATGAAAAAAGCAAGGATGATCCTGGACCGCGATTTTTCAATCGGGCAGATTGACAAGCGCCTTTATGGTTCCTTCATCGAGCATCTTGGACGTGCCGTATACGGCGGTATCTATGAGCCCGGCCACCCGGCTGCCGACAGCAACGGCTTCCGGCGGGATGTGATCGAGCTGGTCCGCAAACTGGATGTGCCCATTGTGCGGTATCCGGGCGGCAATTTTGTCTCTGGATACAACTGGGAGGATTCCATAGGCCCCCGGGAAACCCGCCCCCGCCGGCTGGACCTTGCCTGGGCTACCACCGAGACCAACGAGGTTGGTTTGCATGAGTTTGTGCAGTGGGCCAAGGACGCGGGCACCGAGGTGATGTATGCGGTCAATCTGGGCACCAAGGGGCCGGACGAAGCCCGCAATGTTGTGGAGTATTCCAACCACAGGGGCGGTACGTACTGGAGTGACCTGCGCGCAAAAAACGGCGTCAAGGATCCCTTTGGCATCAAGCTCTGGTGCTTGGGCAACGAGATGGACGGCCC
>JAEVYX010000146.1 GCA_023392515.1 Bacillota bacterium
AAAAAGAAAATGTGCGGGGGTATGTGTTTACCCACGGCCATGAGGATCATATCGGCGCTGTGCCGTATGTATTGAAGCAGGTTCCCGCGCCCCTGTACGGCACCCGGCTGACGCTGGCGCTGGTGGAACTCAAGCTCAAGGAGCACCGCATACCCAACGTTCAAATGAATGTGGTCCGCCCCAGACAGGAAATCCAGCTTGGGAAATTTTCTGTGCGCTTCATCAAGGTCAGCCATTCCATTGCAGGAGCAGTAGCTTTGGCGATTACCTGCCCTGCGGGGACCGTGGTGGTATCCGGCGACTTCAAAATTGACTACACCCCCATTGACGGTGAGGTGACCGATCTTTCCTCCTTCGCCGAAATCGGCGACAGGGGCGTACTTGCATTCCTGTGCGAGTCCACCAATGTGGAACGGGCCGGATATACCATGTCCGAGCGGAAAATCGGAGAGACTTTTGCCAAATTGTTTGAAAAGGCGCAGGGCCGCATCATTGTAGCCATGTTTGCCAGCAATATTCACCGCATCCAGATGATGATCGATAATGCGGTGCGCTTTGGCCGCAAGGTTTGCTTTGTGGGCCGTAGCATGGTAAATGTATCCCGGGTAGCCATGCAGATTGAAGAACTCACCATTCCCGAGGGATTCCTTGTGGAGATGGATGACCTGGATGTTTATCCGGATGATCAATTGCTGGTCATCACCACTGGCAGCCAGGGCGAGGCCATGAGCGGCCTGACCCGCATGGCCTTCAGCGAGCACCGGAAACTGCAGATACGGCCCAGCGATATGGTGATTATCTCCGCGACGCCCATTCCCGGCAACGAGAAGGCTGTCGCCAGGGTCATCAACCAATTGTACCGCTGCGGTGCAGAGGTCATCTACTCCACCCTGGAGTCGGTTCATGTTTCCGGCCATGCCTGCCAGGAGGAATTGAAGCTACTGCACGTCCTGGTGCGGCCTCAGTATTTCATCCCCGTTCACGGGGAGTACAGAATGCTGTGGCAGCATGCGGAATTGGCCGAGTCTCTGGGCATGAACAGGAAAAATATAATCATTCCCGAAATGGGCCAGGTGATCGAGATGAATGCCACCTCCCTGGCGATTGCAGATACGGTGCCTACCGGCGGCGTATTGGTGGATGGTCTGGGGATCGGCGATGTGGGCAATGTGGTGCTTCGCGACCGAAAGCATCTGTCCCAGGATGGCCTGATTATCATCGTCATGGCCATTGATCGGGACCGGGGCGCTCTGGTATCCGGGCCGGATATCATCAGCCGCGGGTTTGTCTACGTCCGTGAAAATGAGGACATCATTGAAAGCACTCGGGATCTGGTGCGGGGCATCATCGTCTCCTACGGTAAAATTGACGGAAGCGATTGGATGCCTATGAAAAACCGCATCAAGGATGAACTGCACCGCTTTATCTATGAAAAGATCAAGCGCAATCCCATGGTGCTTCCCATCATTGTCGAAATCTGATTTGCGCTTTGCCTTGATCCTGCGCCTTCGGGCGGTCCCCCCAAGCGGTTTGCCTTGGGTGCGGGGGGCTGCTTGTTTGGCGTGGGACTGTTTTTTTAGGCATGCAGTTTTTATAGGGGCATGACCGTTATATCGGGGAGGGAATTCCATGCAGTATGCAAAAGCCCATGAACTGGCGCAGGAGATCCGCCAAAGTGAAGAATACAGAACCTATATGGATCTTCGTGACAGGGTTATGGCGGATGACACCAACAAAACCCTCCTGAAGGAATATAAGAAGATGCAGACGCGGCTGCAAATGGCGGCTATGGCCCAATCTACTTCGGGTAACGAGGAGATGCAGCGGTTTTCTCAGCTGTCCGCACTCCTTTTCTCCCAGCAGGAAATATCCGCTTATCTTTTGGCAGAAATGCGGCTGCAGCAGGCCATGGGAGATATTTTTAAAATTATAACGGATGCGTCCGGGCTTGAACTGGAATTACCCGGCATGTAGGTACAAGGAGGCACCATGAAAAACAGAAAGCCTAAAAAAGAATATACCCACCAATCCCTTCGGGATGAGCGAAGGTATGGCTTGTATTGGTACAGCGCTTTATGGCATATGCTGCGCCCCTTTCTGGTGGTGGCCGTATCGCTGGTGGTTGTGGTAGGCCTTTTTTCCTCCGGATGGAACTATGCGTATAATAACTATCTGGGCCCTGTGGCCCCCGGTGATGAAACACCCATCACCTTTTCAGTGGAAAACGGCAACAGCCTGACCAAGGTTTCCACCAACCTGAAAAGCCAAAACCTTGTGCGGAACAGCACCATTTTCAAATACTATTGCGACTTTCTTGGCCTGGGGCAAAAGATTCAGGCCGGGGATTATCAATTGACCCGGGGCATGACCCTGGATGAAATTGCCAACCAATTAACTACCGGCGACGGCAAGCCCATGACCGCGAAAATTACCGTCATCCCCGGCTGGACCATTGAAGATATTGCAAACAAGCTGGTTACCGACAAGGTCATTCCCAACAAGGACGAATTTTTGGCCCTTTGCAAAACGGGGGAAGGCTTTGGTGATTATTATTATATCAACGATGTGCTAAGCTCACCCAACGTAGGCCAGCGCAAATATGTGCTGGAGGGGTATTTGTCCCCCAACACCTATGAAGTGTATACCAATGCCACCAGCACCGATATTATCCGCAAGCTCTTGTCCCAGACGGAAGTGGCTTATCCCGCCGATTATCACGAGCGGGCGGAACAGCTGGGATACACCATGGATCAGGTAATCACCCTAGCATCCCTGATTGAAAAAGAAGCCAAGGAGCCCGATTTTGCAAAGGTTTCCGCGGTGTTTCATAACCGGCTTGCCGGCAACATCAAGCTGGGCAGCGACGTATCCATTCACTATATCACCGGCGTGCGCCGCATGTCCCTGTCTAAGCAGGATCTGGATATCAGTTCTCCGTACAACACCTACAAAATCACAGGGCTGCCGCTGGGCCCCATCTGTAATCCTTCTCCTGCAGCCATCCAGGCGGCGCTGTATCCGGATGAGGCATTTGTAACCGACAAGTACCTGTACTTCTGCAGCAAAGACCCGAACACGGGCGAGCTTCAATTCTCCAAAACGCTGGCGGAGCATGAGCAGGCTGTGGCCATTTACGCCCCGCTGTGGCAGGCCTACGACGAAAGCAGGGGTCTGTAATCATGGAGGGCTGCGAAAATTTGCCAATGCCTGAACTCCTGGCCCCCGCCGGGGGCATGGAACAGCTTCAGGCTGCGCTCCGCTATGGGGCTGATGCCGTATACGGCGGCATGGCCCGCTACGGTTTGCGGGCTTTCGCAGGGAATTTCACCGAGGAAAGCCTTGCAAAAGCGGTGGAGCTGTGCCACCAAAAGGGAAAAAAGTTCTACCTCACCCTGAACAGCTATCCTTTTGACGAGGATATGCAAGGGCTTGCGGACTGCGCTCGGTTTGCTGGGGATGCAGGGGTCGACGCTGCCATCGTCAGCGACCTGGGGGCGGTTTTAATGCTTAGGGACGAGGTGCCCAATCTTCCCCTGCACATCAGCACCCAGGCCAATACTCTTAACAGCCGGGCCGCGGCTGCCTGGCATCAGATGGGCGCTTCCCGGGTGATTTTAGCCCGGGAGATGAGCCTTGCCCAAATTGCCGCCCTGCGCAGAAATACGCCCAAAGGCCTGGAACTGGAGGCTTTTGTCCACGGGGCTGCTTGCATGTCCTATTCCGGAAGATGCCTGCTGAGCAACGAACTGACCGGCCGGGGCGCCAACCAGGGCGCTTGCGCCCAGCCCTGCCGCTGGAAGTATGCGGTCATGGAAGAAAAGCGGCCCGGTCAATACCTGCCTGTCAGCGAGGATGAAAACGGAACATACATTTTTTCCGCCCAGGATTTGAACACCATGCCCCTTTTGCCCGATTTGGTGCGCTGCGGCCTCCGGTCACTAAAAATTGAAGGGCGTATGAAAAAGGAATATTATGTGGCTACCGTCGTGGCCGCTTACCGCCGGGGTCTTGATGCCCTGCAATCAGGGCTGGATGCATTTGAGACCCTTTTGCCGGAACTGATGGGGGAGCTGAACAAGGCAAGCCACAGGCCCGGCAATACGGGTTTTTACCTGGATAAGCCCAACCCCTGCGGCGGTGCGGATGGGTTTTCCCAAACCATGGAGTATGTGGGTCGTGTGGCGCAGGGCGCATCCACGGGGAATAGTGCCCGTGTGGAATTGAAAAACCGCTTTTATGTAGGCGATGAACTGGAAGTGCTGACGCCCCAGGGCGTTTTCCCCTATAAACCACAAGAAATTTTGCTGGAGGATACGGGCGAACGGGTGGAATCCTTTGGCGTGGCAGGCTCGATGCTGAAATTGCACTTTCCCTTCCCGGTGGAAGCGGGGGATATTTTGCGCGGCCCGGTGCGAAATCATAGCCTGTCCACAGAAAAATAGAAGAAACTGTTGCACCAAGTCCTCCTTTAAGGCATAAGCTAGCCTATAAGGAGGATTTTTGCATGATGATAGAAGCACTGCTTTTGTGGCTGGTCAAAGAATGCTTGTTCTTTCTTGGGTATGTTTCCAGCCGTTCGAGCTTTCCCAAACCCCTGTCCAGGGCGGAGGAAGCGGAATGCATTGCAGCCATGGCGGCGGGGGATGAAGGGGCCAGGCGTAAGCTCATTGAGCACAACATGCGCCTGGTGGTTCATGTGGCCCGGAAATACACGGTGCCCGGCTGCACCCAGGATGACTTGATTTCCATCGGTGCCATGGGGCTGATCAAGGCCATTGCCAGTTATAAACCGGACAGCGGAACGGCGCTTGCCACCTATGCCGCGCGCTGCGTGGAAAACGAAGTGCTAATGACGCTCAGGGCGGCCAAGAAACGCCGGGGGGATGTATCCTTGAGCGATCCCATCGGCACGGACGGGGAGGGCAACGATATCTCCTTTATGGATATCCTGGGCACTCCCTGCGACGTGGTGGAGGAGGAGGTCCACCGCCGGGTGACCATGCAAAGGGTGCGGGAACTGCTTTCCACGCTGCCCAAAAGGGAGCGGGCTGTGCTGGAAATGCGCTATGGGCTATTGGACGGCAGGGCTCATCCTCAGCATGAGATCGCCAAACTTCTCAACATCTCCCGTTCCTATGTGTCCCGGGTGGAAAAACATGCCATACAGCTGATTCGGGATGGGTTGAGCCGTACGGACGTTTCATAGGATTCTCTTTCACTTTTTCGTGGTATACTATATGTGTAATACAAAAGGAGGAAGCAAAATGGATTTGAATGCGTTTTCTCATCTATCCTGCGGGATGTATATCGTCAGCGCCTCTTGGGAGCTTAAGCGCAGCGGCTGTCTTATCAATACGGCCATGTGGGTTACAAATACACCCATGCAGGTTTCCGTGACGGTTAACAAAGATAATTTTACTTGCTCCTTGATTGAAAAATCCGGGCTGTTTGCTTTGCAGCCGGTAACCCAGGAAGCGGACATGAAGTTTTTAGGCCGGTTTGGCTTTCGCAGCGGGCGGGATATGGACAAGTATCAGGACCTTTCCACAACCATGGACAAAAACGGCTGCCCGATGCTGACGAATATGCCGGAGGTATCCGCCTGGTTTTCCGTCAAGGTTACGGGAAAACTGGATGTGGGAACCCATATCATCTTTGTGGGGGAAGTGCAGGACGCGGGCATTTTGAACGATAAGCCGCCCATGACCTATGCGTATTACCACCAGGTCAAAGGCGGGAAAACGCCGCCCAAGGCGGCCTCCTACCTGCCGGGAAGCCATTGAGCGAATAGGGGAAAAGAAAATATTGAAAAAATGCCACAAAGTGGTTGACAGGACAGCCGCTTTGTGGTATTTTGTTAAAAATTTTTCGAAGGAGTGCCTGGATATGATTTGTACGCTTCATTATGTCCTGCTTCAAGTCATTTTTCCCTCAAGGCGCTTGTAGCGGCTCAGGCCGGTGCAGGCGCTTGAAGGCGTTGCACCGCAGGTCATACTCCTTTGGGACCGTGGTGCAAACCATGGTCTTTTATTTTTAGGGAGGGATTTATATGGGGAAGGAAGCAATCACAGCCGATAATCTAAAAAAGCGCTACCGTGCAAAGGTCAAGGGGGAAGGCCTGGGCGCGGGGGTGAAGGCCTTGTTCCGCCCGGAATACCGTCAGGTGGATGCCGTAACAGGCATATCCTTTCAGGTTAACCGCGGTGAAATGGTGGCCTTTATAGGCCCAAATGGCGCGGGAAAATCCACCACCATCAAAATGCTTACGGGTATCGTGCATCCCACATCGGGGCAGATGGCTGTGCTGGGCTTTGATCCGGTGAAAGAACGCCGGGCGCTTTGTTCCCATATCGGCACTGTATTCGGCCAAAGGTCCCAACTGTGGCTGCATCTCCCGCCGGTGGACAGCTTTGCCATGCTGGGCGCAATTTATGATATCAGCGACAGCGAGCGGAAAAAGCGGGTAGACGACCTGGCCCAGCGTTTTTCTCTGGGTGAATTTTTGCATACGCCGGTACGGAAATTATCTTTGGGCCAGCGCATCCGCTGCGAAATTGCCGCTTCCCTTTTGCACGAGCCGGACATTCTCTTTCTGGATGAGCCAACCATCGGCCTGGATGTGGTGGTCAAGCAGGCCATCCGGGACTTGATTTTGGAGTGGAACAGGGAAAAGGGCGTAACCGTGTTTTTGACCAGCCATGATCCGGGGGATGTGGAGCATATCTGCCGCCGTGCCATGGTGATTGACCGGGGCAGCATTGTGCTGGATCAAAGCCTGGCAAAGCTGAAGGCCACGTATTTCAACCGCAAGGTGATATCCGTAACCTATCAAGCGCCCTGTACCCTGCCGGAATTCCCCGGCGCACAGGTGAAAGGCGGCGGCGTACAATATACACTCACCGTGGACCCCCGTGTCTGCCCTGTGGATGGGATCATGAAGGCGGTGACGGCGGCGGGTAGTGTGAATGACATCACAGTGGCCGATCCGCCCATGGAGGAGATTATTTCATCCATCTTTACCGCGGGGGAGGGAAAATGATGCGTGCCCTTCATAAATATGCTGCCATCGCCCGGATCCATATGCAAAATACCTTTGCCTACCGGGGGCAGGTGGTGAGCGGGCTGTTATTCTACACGCTGTTTATCTTTGTTTTTTTCAGCCTCTGGCAGGCGATATATCAGGGCGGGCAGGTAAATGGATATACCCAGGGGCAGGTGGTTTGGTATCTGATCTTTACGGAATTGATTGTGTTCGGCTGCCGGGTGAATGTGGTCGGCCAGATCAACGAGGATGTGAAAACAGGTGCGCTGGCATACCTCATCAATCGTCCGCTGCACTATGTGGGTTATCAGGCTGCGGCCGCGGCAGGCGGCATGGCGGTGAATGTGCTGTTTTTCGGGGTGCTGGGGGCGGTTTTGGGGCTGTGCTTCGTAGGGCCGATCCCGAATTTCCACTGGCAGGCCCTTCCCCTCATGCTGCTTTCAGGGGTGATGGGCATTGCCCTGCAGTTTTTCTCATTGGTGGCGGTGGGGCTGACAGCTTTTGCGCTGGAGGACAACAGCGCCGTCTATCTGATCTATCAAAAGCTGGTGTTCATGCTGGGTGTGTTTTTGCCTGTGGAATTTCTGCCGGACTGGCTGCAGGGCGTGGCCCGGGTGCTGCCCTTTTCCTATGTGGCCTGGGCACCGGCACGCCTCATTGTGGCGTTTTCCTGGGAGCTATTTTGGCAGGTGGTGCCCATGCAGCTATTCTGGCTTTTGATTGCTGCAGTGCTTTCGGTTACGATGTACCGTAAAGGCGTGGGCGCACTGCAAGTGAACGGAGGGTGAGACGGGTGAAGAAGCATCTGCGCATTATATGGAAATACTTTCAGGTCAACCTGGCCTCTGCCATGGAATATCGTTCCAGTTTCTGGATGCAGTCGCTGGGGATGGCCCTTTCCAACGCCACCTTCGTCTTTTTCTGGTGGGTGGCCTTTTCCCAGGTGGGCGGGCGCATTGGCGGATATGATTTCCGGGACGTGATGTTTATCTGGGCCCTTACCAGCTCCGCTTTCGGGCTGAGCAACATCCTGTTTGCTAACGCCAGCCAATTGACACGGCTGATTGTAACCGGGGAGCTGGACACCTTTTTGCTTCAACCCTGCAATGTTCTGGTAAATATATTATGTGCCCGCACATCACTTTCCGCCTACGGCGATTTGGTATACGGCCTTGTGCTGATGGCGCTTACTCAGGGGGGAGACGGGCAGGCCTGGCTGTTTTTCGCCTTGGGCGTACCCATAGGGGCGCTGCTCATGGCGGCGATTGCACTGATGGCGCATACGCTTACCTTTTATTTCGGGGATGCGTCCATGGCCGGCAGCATGAGCTTGGAGTTCGTGGTGAATTTTTGTATTTACCCCGAGGGCATCTATCAGACTGCTGTGCGCAGCCTTATGTATTCCCTGATCCCGGCGGCCTTTATCGTGCATGTGCCATTAAAGCTTGCCAGAAGTTTTGCTCCCAGCCTTCTGCTTATATGGTTTTTGGCTGCGGCAGCATATTGTGTGCTTTCCGTATGGTTTTTTTACAGGGGGCTGAAAAAATACGAATCGGGAAATATGATTGTCACCAGGCTGTAAAGAAGACGCCGTCCCATGCGGGAGCATGGTATAATTTACCACACTCTTGATAGTCCGCTGCCGAAAAGCCGGGCTTGTGCATTCCAGCTTTTGTCGGTATAATAAAAGTTGGCTTTTTCTATAGGGAGGTGAAAACATGTATGCGCAGGTGATCGTGGATGTGGTTCACGAAAACGTGGCTCATGTGTTCACCTACACAGTTCCGCATGAGATGAGCCTTCAACCGGGAACCCGGGTTTTGGTGCCCTTCGGGCCCCGAAAGGTGGAGGGGCTGGTATTGGAGCTTTCTGAAAATTGCACCTATGCTCCTGAAAAATTGAAGCCCATCCTGCGCACGTTGGAGGATTATCCGGCGATTCTGCCCCCGCTCATCGAATTGGCAAAGCAGATGGCGCAGGAGGCCCATTGCCCTCTTGCCGAAACCCTGCGGCTGATGTTCCCCGCCGCCATGCGGGGCGGCCAGGTCAAGGAAAAAACAGAGCCGATGGCAAAGCTTCTCATCCCCCCCGGGGAAGCGGAAGCTGCCGCCTTTGCCCAGAAGCGTTCACCCAGGCGGGCGCTGCTATTGACCCTCTTGGGTGATGGGAAGCCCCACCCGGTCGCCGAACTCAGGCTGTTGGTGCGGGAACCCATGGAAAGCCTGAAAAAGCTTGCCGAAATGGGGCTGGTGGAGCTATTCCAGTCGGAGGTGCTCCGCTCCCCCTATGAGGACATGCACAAGGGCGATGGGGTTGACCCGCCGCTGATGGCCTCCCAGCAGGAAGTGCTTAGCGAAATGCTTCCGGCCCTGCGTAAGGGTGAGGGGGAGTTCCTGCTCCACGGGGTGACTGGCTCCGGCAAGACCGAGGTGTATATCCGCCTGGTGCGCAGCGCTCTGGCCATGGACAAAGGGGCCATCGTTCTGGTTCCTGAAATTGCCCTCACCCCGCAAATGGTGCAGTGGTTCCGGGACAGGTTTGGCCCTGTGGCGGCAGTGCTCCATTCCAGGCTGACGCCCGGGGAGCGGTTTGACGAGTGGCGGCGTATCCGCATGGGCAAAGCCCGTGTGGTGGTAGGCGCCCGTTCGGCGGTGTTCGCGCCGGTGGAACGCTTGGGCCTGATTGTGGTGGATGAGGAGCATGAGCAAAGCTACTTCAGCGACAAGCATCCCCGCTATGACGCCCGGGATGTGGCATCACAGCGCTGCCGCCGTGAAAAAGGGGTGCTGCTCTTAAGCAGCGCCACCCCCAGCATCCTTTCCTTTGCCAAGGCCATGCGAGGGGATTACACCCTTTTGGAAATGCCCAGCCGGGTAATGGACCGGCCCATGCCTACGGTTCACATCGTGGACATGCGCAAGGAGCTTTTGGATGGCAATCGTTCAATTTTCAGCGGCCTTCTGCAGCAAAAATTGAAGGAATGCATGCAAAACGGTCAGCAGGCCATGCTTTTTTTGAACCGGAGGGGTTATAATTCCTTTGTATCCTGCCGCAATTGCGGCTATGTGGTCAAGTGCAGCCAATGCGATATTGCCATGACATACCACCAGCCGGAGGGCAGGGCAGAAGGCGAACTCCAGTGCCATTACTGCGGGTTGCATCAGCCGCCGCCCGGCGAATGCCCCCAATGCGGCAGCAAATACATCCGGTTTTTTGGCGTGGGAACCCAAAAGGTGGAGGAGGAAGTTAAAAAGCTTCTGCCTGATATCAAGGTTCTTCGCATGGACAACGATACCACCACGGGCCGGGATGCCCACCACCAATTACTGAGCAGGTTCCGAGCCGGGGAGGCCAGGGTGCTCATCGGCACACAGATGATTGCCAAGGGTCTTGATTTTCCCCAGGTGACGCTGGTGGGGGCGGTGGCGGCGGATATGACGTTGAACCTGCCGGACTACCGAAGCCAGGAACGCACCTTTCAGCTTTTAACCCAGGTGGCAGGCCGGGCAGGCCGGGCGCAGATGCCGGGGGAAGTAGTGATCCAAACCTATAAGCCCGAGCATCCCCTTATTCAAGCGGCTGCCGCCCAGGATTACAGGGTGTTTTACCAGATGGAATTCTCCCGCCGGCGCACAGGGCTTTATCCGCCTTTCACCCTTATGTCCAGGCTTCTTGTGGAAAGTGTGAAGGGAGAGACAGCCAAGGAGGTATGTGCCCGGCTTCAAAAGCGCTGCCAGGAATACCTGGCGCAGCACCCGAAAAACGCCAAACGGGTATTGTTCATGCGCATGGATGAGGCGCCGGTGAAATGGATCCGGGGAAAGACCCGGTATCATGTGCTTTTCAAACTGCTGGAACACCCGGACAGCGAACCTGTCATTGCTTTTTTATCAGCCCTTGCCCAGGAAGAAACCGAGCCGGGCTGTCAGATATATTTTGAACTGAATCCCTCTTCCATGATGTAGGGATCGCACAAAGAAAGGATGGCCCGAATGGGAATGCGGAAAATTGTCACTTTAGGAGATGAAGCCCTGCGCAAGGTCGCTAAGCCTATGACCAAGTTTGACTTGCGGCTGTGGCTTCTTTTAAAAGATATGGCGGACACGATGTACAAGGCCGAGGGCGTGGGTTTGGCTGCCCCACAGGTGGGAATCCTGCGTCGGGTAGTTGTGATTGATGTGGGCGAAGGGCTTATCGAGCTTGTAAACCCTGAAATTATTTCCCGGGAAGGGGAGCAGGCGGGCCCTGAGGGCTGCCTGAGCCTGCCGGGCCGGCAGGGACTGGTGCGCAGGCCCATGAAAGTTACCGTCCGCTCGCAGGACCGGAATGGCAGGCCCATCGAATTGACCGGGGAAGGCTTCCTGGCCAGGGCCATGTGCCATGAAATTGACCATTTGGATGGGGTACTCTATATTGATATCATGGACCGTGAAATTACGGATGAAGAAGCGGAAGCCGAGGCTGGGGACGAGGATGAGGCGGCCAAGGCTGTCAGGGAGTGAAATGCATGCGCATAGCGTTTATGGGCACACCCGAGTTTGCCGTGCCTTCCCTGGAAGCGCTGGTAGCCGGGGGATATGAAGTGGTTGGCGTATTCACCCAGCCGGACAGGCCCAAGGGCCGGGGTAACAAATTGGCGCCAAGCCCTGTAAAGGAATGCGCGCTGAAACTTGGCATACCCGTGTTTCAGCCTGTGCGCATTCGAAAAGACGGTGTGGAGGACCTAAAATGCCTCAAGCCGGATTTGTGCGTAACCGCCGCCTTCGGGCAGATCCTTTCCCAGGAGATTTTGGATATACCGCCCTTGGGCACCGTGAATGTGCATGCGTCCTTGCTGCCCCGGCATCGGGGAAGCGCTCCCATCAACTGGTGCATTCTGATGGGCGAGGAAAAGACGGGCATTACCACCATGCTCACCGACAAGGGCATTGATACGGGCAATATCCTGCTCCAAAGGGAGTTGGCAATTTTGCCGGGGGAAACGGCCGGGGAATTAAGCGGGCGGATGGCGCAACTTGGCGCGCAAACCCTGATGGAGACACTCTGCCTGATCCAGCCTGGAAAGTGCTGCCCCATTCCGCAAAATGAGGCGGAGTATACATACGAACCCATGCTCAAAAAGGAGATGGGGCAAATCGACTGGCGCAAAAGCGCCCGGGAGATCGTTTGTCAGGTGCGGGGGCTGATTCCTTGGCCCGGCGCTTATACTTCCTATCCGGAGGGTATTTTAAAGGTATGGAAGGCGGAAGCGGATATGTCCCTTTCCGGCCTTCCCGGCCAGGTGCTTCTGGCCGATGCAAAGCAGGGCCTTGCGGTGGCGGCGGGGGAAGGTGCTGTGCGCATCATCACGCTACAATCACCAGGGTCCAAGCAAATGGACGCCAAGAACTATTTACGGGGCCACCCGCTTCAAACCGGGCAGATTTGGCAGGAGGAACAACATGACTGATACCAGGAAGCCCACCGGAAAAGGGCCGGGACGATCCGCCCATGGAAAACCGGCGCAAGGCCGTTCATCTACCTTCAAACCCGGCGCCGGGAGGCCCGCTGACGGGAAACCTGCCTTCGGGAAGCCCGCATACGGAAAACCCGCCCAGGGCCGTCCCTCCTCTGCCTTTAAGCCCAGGGATGGGAAGCCGGTTTATGGCAGGCCTGCCGATGGGAAGCCCG
>JAEVYX010000136.1 GCA_023392515.1 Bacillota bacterium
GCGCCCAAGTTTACCAAGATGTACAACGCCGCCATCTGCGAGAAGCTTGGCATCACCGTACCAGCGGATTACGTGGCCATCGAGCAGTAAGCCTGTTCTTCGCCCCTGCCCGTGCCTGCCGCGCCGATATTCCGGCGCGCTGCCGGGGCAGGGGCGTTTTTGCTTTTCTTGTTGCGCCTGGTTTTCCCCAGGCGGGGTGTTCTGCTTTCTGTTTGTTCAAAATACGCAAAACGACGTCGGAAGACTTCGCAACCATTTCGTTTTCTGCTATAATACGGTACATGTTCATGAAAGCCTCCGAATGCCCGCGCAGGGCGGGTGTATGCCGAGCGGCCCGGCGGGCGGACGTGCACAACCTATACGGGTGGAGGAATGTTTTTTGACACTGAACCCGCTTGAACTGTTGGGCCAACTACCCGGTTCCATCGCGCAGGGGCTGATCTGGGGCATTATGGCCATCGGCGTATACATCACCTATAAAATCCTCAATATTGCCGATCTGACGGTGGACGGTAGCTTTTGCACAGGCGGCGCGGTGTGCGTGGTGATGCTTTTGCAGGGTTACGATTCCAGCATTGCGTTGCTGTTCGCGTTTTTGGCAGGGCTTATAACGGGGCTTGTGACAGGATTCTTTCACACGTTCTGCGGCATTTCCGCCATCCTCGCCGGTATCCTTACGCAGTTGGGGCTATGGTCAGTCAATCTAGCGATCATGGGTAAAGCCAATCAGGCCATCAATGTGGATAAGTACCCGTTATTGGTGTCGCTGCGGTATTTGCAGGAAGTGCTCAAGGGTACGCGGCCGTTTTTCTGGTCGCCCATTTTGATTGTCAGCCTGTTTGTGTTGCTGATTATCGCATTGCTGTACTGGTTTTTCGGCACGGAGCTGGGCTCTTCGGTGCGCGCGACAGGCGCGAATCTGCGCATGGCACGCGCACAGGGCATCAACACCAATAAGAATACGGTGCTGGGCATTATGCTGTCCAACGGGTTGGTGGCACTTTCCGGCGGGCTGCTTGCGCAGTATCAGGGCTTTGCCGACATTAACATGGGCCGTGGAGCCATCGTGATCGGGCTTGCGAGTGTGATTATCGGCGAGGTGCTGTTTGCCAAGCTGTTCCGTAATTTCGCGCTGCGGATGTTGGGTGTAGTTATTGGCGCAATTGTGTATTACATGGTGATTCAGACGGTGCTGTGGCTCAAGCTAGATGCGAACTACTTAAAGCTCCTCTCCGCGCTGGTGGTAGCGGTGTTCCTCGCTATTCCCTACTGGAAAGGCAAGTGCTTCGCATCGTCTTTGAGCCGCAAAGGAGGTTCTGGCCATGCTTGATATTGAACGTATCAGTAAAACCTTCAACCCCAACACCGTCAACCAAAAGGTGGCGCTAGATCATCTTTCACTTACGCTGCGGGATGGCGACTTTGTGACTGTCATCGGCGGCAACGGCGCAGGCAAGTCTACCATGCTCAACGCCGTGGCAGGTGTGTTTGCGGTGGATGAAGGGCGCATCCGTATCGACGGCACCGATGTGACCCGCCTGCCGGAACACCGGCGAGCCGCATATATCGGGCGTGTGTTTCAGGACCCGATGATGGGCACAGCCGCCAGCATGGGTATTGAAGAAAATTTGGCGCTTGCGCTTAGGCGCGGGCAGCGGCGTGGCTTGCGCTGGGGCATTACCGGTAAGGAGCGAGAGCTGTACCGCGAGCTGCTGGCCGGGCTGGGGCTAGGGTTGGAACAGCGGCTGACTACCAAGGTAGGGCTTTTGTCCGGTGGGCAGCGACAGGCACTCACCCTGTTGATGGCGACGCTTAAGAAACCAAAACTGTTGCTTCTGGATGAGCATACAGCTGCGCTGGACCCGAAAACCGCCTCTAACGTCCTGGACAGCACGGAGAGCATTGTCGGGCGTGAACGACTGACTACGCTGATGATCACCCACAACATGAAGGACGCTATTGCTCACGGCAACCGGCTGATTATGCTGTATGAGGGCCGAATTGTGATTGACGTGGACGGCGAGGAAAAGAAAAAGCTTACTGTGGAAAAACTGCTTGCCCGCTTCAGTCAGGCAAGTGGCTCGGACGAAGCGGACGATAAATTGCTCCTGTCTTGAAAGCTTGTCGCAAGGGCGGGACCGTTGCCCCAACGTGCCGGGGAGGGTGGCTGGCTGGGAATATGGACGGGCCAATGCGTTCGCAGGATGCACGGCATACAACAAACGGCTGTCAGACTGTCAAAACAGTGGATCAAGGGATGATATCCCTTTCGTAATTTGTTATCACTTAGCAGATTTTCCATTTACTAAATCACTTATTATGAGCGAAACAGGATGCAGGATAGAAACAATCCATCCTGCACCCTCGTTTACTAAAATTATTCGACGGTGATGGTAGTGCTCAAATTCCCAATAGTAACATGATGCTCACCAGCAGCGTCAAATACCAATTCCATTGAAACCACCCGCCACCTCCCACCATTGTTCCACAACAGGAAGCTGACATTATAGGCCTCGCCAACCTTTGCGGTCGCAGGGACAAAAATCGTAACCATCTGTTTTCGTACTTTATAGAATATGCTCCGATGTCGAAGGAGGCTACGGAGACGGAGGACAGCCAAAGCCACACATGCCCGAAGAAGCTATGAAAAAGCCGGACGCTGTGACCGTATTGAATGAAAACAATTGGAGAGAGCATATCTGGCAGCTCCCGGTTTTGGAGCTTCTGTTCGTTGGCAGGGCAACGACTAAAAAGCTTATGGATAGAGCTGTCTTCACCATTGGTGACCTTGCAAAACTAAAACCGGAATACCTGCTCACCGCTGAACTCAAAAGCCGGCTGGGATTATAAAAGGCGGCGTTGCCTCTGGATGCGTCCACCTTAGTCAGCAGGCTGCTGGAAAACCAGCGACTCTCTTCTCTTTTGGCTGTCGATCCATATGGAAACCAGGCTATTTATCAGATTCTGTCTCCGGAGGCAGATGTGTTCCCTCGGATCATCGTGCTGGAGGATGACCGGGAGTATACCCGGTACGCCGACGATGTGCCCTTGGAGGAGCGCATGCCAGAGCCGGCGGCGTTCATTTGTGCCTTGGTAATCATGAACGCCGTGCGAAAGTAATTCAGGATGCGCCGGTCACAGACCACGAGAAAGCCATAAAGACCGCGGTTGAGGCGCTGCGCAAACTGATCGCCAAAGACAAACAGAAAAAGGAGCGATAAGCAAATGAACATCGGAATTGTGATCAACCATTATGAAGGTACGCTTGAAGACCGCTTTGTCCGCGCAGAGGAACAAGGTTTTCATCATTGCCAGTTGATCAGCTGGGAACCGGCGCTTTGGACGGACAAAGAAGCAGAAAAGGTCAACACGCTGTCGAAGCAGCACGATGTGAAGATCACAGCCTTCTGGTGCGGCTGGTCCGGTCCTAAGGCGTGGAACTTTATAGATGGCCCTGAAACGCTGGGGATCGTGCCGGTAGCCTACCGCGCGCAGCGTGTGCAAAACCTGCTCGATGGCGCAGCCTTTGCGAAAAAGCTGCATGTGAATGACATCGTGACCCATGCCGGTTTTATTCCCGAGGACATCAGCCATACGAATTATCCGGGGGTACGCGCGGCCGTTGCGGAAATCGCATCGAAGCTGAAGGCGAACGAACAGAATTTGCTTTTTGAAACAGGCCAGGAAACACCCGTCGTGCTGCTGCGATTGATAGAGGATGTGGGAACGGGAAACCTGTTTGTCAATCTTGATCCTGCCAATCTCATCATGTATGGCAAAGCCAATCCGGTGGATGCGCTGGACGTATTTGGGGCGTATGTGCGGGGCGTTCACGCCAAGGATGGGCTCTACCCAACCAACGGGCGGGAGCTTGGGTTGGAAGTCAGAGTGGGCACAGGCAAGGTAGACTTCTCCAAGCTCTTAAAGGGCTTAAAAACGCACGGCTATGATGCAAGCTTGACCATTGAACGAGAGATTTCCGGTGATCAGCAGGCTGCAGATATTCTTATAACAAAGGCCTATTTACAAAACATCTTGGATCAAATGGAGGAATGATAATGCTAAGGATCGGTTTGGTTGGTATGGGCGGTATAAGCGGTGCACATATCGGGGCGTGGCTTCAAATCCCTGAGGCGAAAATCATTTGTGTCTGTGACATTCGCCCTGAAAATGCAAACGCGGCAGCCGAATGGTCC
>JAEVYX010000141.1 GCA_023392515.1 Bacillota bacterium
GATATGCTCCGCCATGCCGTGGACAAGCTGCACCACGGCCTTCGGGGTTCCCTCCGGACGCCAAACCAGCTTGATGAGCGGCTTTCCTTCAACGGAAGAAAACGGGATCTCCTGCCTGGAAATCATACAGTCCTCTCCTTCCCATCAATTCAATTACTTTACGCATTCTCTCATTTTATTGTACCCTTGGCATTTTCCCTTGTCAATTGGAAGACAGGCATAGGAAGGGGGTTTTCTTCACTTCCTATGCCAGGCTGCTTTTTATTATTTATGCTTGGGAATATGCCGCCAGTCCATCGACTCTGCGTGCAAGGCCGTTGATATATGGCTGAAAATGCTTCAGCCAAACCCCGCGGGCGGTAGGACGTCACAGTTCATGGCGGCATAAAAGTAACACACCCTCAAGTGTGTCAGACTGTCAAAAAACCTCTGGGAGGTGTCGGAGGGGGTGCCCCTCCGACTGTAAATCCGAAGCCAGCGACATTTGCGGTGGCTTCGGAAGCCTTGCGCAGCAAGGTTTCCTTACACCCTTCACCGCACGTAGAGCATGGCTCACAGGTGAAGGGCGCAGACTCGAAAAAGCGGCGTAGCCACTTTTTCGACACGCTGACACACCCTCAAGTGTGTTTCTATACGCAGCGATCGTATGCACAAAAGGTTATTCAAACGGCATTGCAACCCGCTGGGCAAAACCCCTGCCCCAAAGATTTGCCATGCCTTATGCAATTTTAGGCGAAATCCACCCCTGCAAACAATACCGCCATCAGAACGTCTCCTTTCAGCCGCCGAAGCAGCATCAAATCCGTTAAGGGAATACCAGTTTTTCCCTGTGGCGTCAATACTAAATATGTAAGAAGGTATGGGACTCGTAGTGCTACTCATTCCTGTCGCAAGTACATTCACGTATCCATTGACAAATTCAAAGGATGATCTATAATTGGCTTTGGCGGTTGTTTAGTCGCCGAATATTACCTTAGGCAGGGATGACCATCATGTTGACTTATTCCATGCAAATCGCCGGTCTCAAGCGGGAGCTGCCCATCTGCAGGGTCAACGATCAACTATACATCGGCGCGTTCGTTATCTTCGGAGACGTGGAACTGACCATTGCCGCCGCAAGAGATCTGTTGCAAAAAGCCCCAGCGTACGATTATATGATTACCGCGGAGTCCAAAGGTATTCCCCTGGTCTATGAAATGGCCCGTCAAAGCGGGCAGAACAAATACTTCTTGGCCCGCAAATCCGCCAAGCTGTATATGCGGGATGTATTTTCCGTGTCCGTAAAATCCATCACCACTTCCAACGTGCAGCAGCTGTTTCTGGACGCCGATGACGCCGTCCTTATGAAGGGCAAGCGCATCCTGGTGGTGGACGATGTCATATCTACCGGGCAGTCCCTACACGCGGTTGAGGAATTGGTGCTTGCAGCGGGGGGAGAAATCGCAGGGCGCATGGCCATTCTGGCCGAAGGGAGCGCGCAAAAGCGCAAGGATATCATTTATCTGGAGCCTCTGCCCCTGTTTCGCCCCGACGGATCGATTTTGGAATAAACCGCATCTTTTTGCGCGCTTTCCCCTTTGCCGCATACAATGGCAGAGGGGTTTTTCATTTCTTCATAAATTTTTAATGCATTCCACATTGACAAAAAAATGGCAAGGCCTACAATAAAGCATGTATCTTGCCTGTTTTCCGGCAAAGCGATAAAGGCATTTCCGAGCATTGCATATTTTAGAGCATTGCAGTATAAAGGAGTCTTATCATGAATAACGGTCTTGATCTTGCCCATTACTTAAACGCCAGTGCGGAACGTTTAATCCATGATATCCTCCGCACCACGTTCAAAAACCCCCGGGAAACCGCCTTCTGGCTCCGCTTCCGGGAGCAGGAATCACGGTCTGCCCGAAAGAGGCTTGTACATGAGCAAGCCGGGCATCACATTCCGCCGTTTCTCATTGCCAGCATCACCAGCGCCTGCAACCTGTATTGCAAGGGCTGCTATGCCCGTGCCAACGGCTTGTGTGGCTCAGCCTCAGCGCAGGATCATTTGACTTCCGGCCAGTGGGACCGGATTTTTACCGAAGCCGGAGAATTGGGCATCTCCTTTATCCTGCTGGCCGGGGGAGAACCCATGCTGCGCAAGGATGTGCTGGATGCGGCAGCCGGTCACAAGAATATTCTTTTCCCCATTTTTACAAACGGCACACTGCTGGATGCACCCTTGCTGGCATTATTGGACCGCCACCGTAATCTGGTGCCGGTTGTCAGTCTGGAGGGAGACGAGGAGGCGACTGATAATCGGCGGGGTACCGGGACTTATGCCCTTCTTCAAAAATCACTGGCTTCCATGGTGCAAAAGAAGCTCCTCTTTGGCGCATCCATCACCGTCACCACGGAAAACATCGAAAAGGTGACCTCCCCTGGCTTTATTGAGGATTTATACAATAAGGGCTGCCGGGTGGTCTTCTTTATTGAGTATGTCCCGGCCGCGCCTCACACGGAAGGATTGGCCCCGGGGGATGCAGAGCGCTCGCTTTTGGAAAAGCGGCAGCAATTGCTTCGGGAAAGCTACCCCGGCATGCTTTTTCTATCCTTTCCGGGAGATGAAAAGGAAATGGGCGGATGCCTGGCGGCAGGCCGGGGATTTTTTCATATCAATCCCACCGGCGGTGCCGAACCCTGCCCCTTCTCCCCTTATTCTCAAACGAACGTGAAGGATCATACCCTTTTGGAAGTGCTGGATTCGCCTTTCTTCCAAAAAATAAGGGAAGCAAACCTGCAGGAAGGCGAGCACCGGGGCGGCTGCACCCTGTTTGAAAAGGAAGACCAGGTCCGGGCACTTTTGTTCCCCCAATGAACTGGGGAAACCGGTCCTGTTTAGGCAATAAACGTAAAACGGCAGGGTTCTTAGCCCTGCCGCAAATTTTTATATTCATAATATGGGATTCTAGAGGGATTTCATCCCTTTAGCGGGGGTCGGGGGCAGCGCCCCCGGAGCCTTACTTCTTGGATAGATACGCATGGATATTGGAAGCCGCCTTTTTCCCCGCGCCCATAGCCAGGATGACAGTAGCCGCACCGGTAACCGCGTCGCCGCCGGCCCAAACCCCATCCTTGCTGGTTTTTCCCGTTTCCTCTTCGGTTACAATGCCCCCCCAGGTCTGGGTATCAAGGCCGGGGGTGGTTTTTTTGATAAGCGGGTTGGGGCTGTTGCCAATGGCCACAATCACCGTGTCCACAGGCATGTCAAAAGCGCTGCCGGGCTTTGGCACCGGGCGGCGGCGTCCGGAAGCGTCCGGCTCGCCAAGCTCCATCTCCACACAAGTGATCGCCATCACATTGCCCTTTTCATCCCCGATAATGCCAATGGGATTCGTCAGCACCTTAAATTCAATGCCTTCCTCTTTGGCATGATGTACCTCTTCCAGCCGGGCGGGCATTTCTGCTTCGCTGCGCCGGTAGACAATCGCTACATCCTTGGCGCCTACCCGTTTGGCGCTGCGCGCGGCGTCCATCGCCACATTGCCGCCGCCAATCACGGCCACACGCTGCCCAACCCGAACGGGGGTATCGCTATTGGGGAAATCATAGGCCTTCATCAAGTTGACACGGGTCAAAAATTCATTGGCGGAATACACGCCGTTCAGGTTTTCACCGGGAATGTTCTGAAAGTTGGGAAGCCCCGCACCGCTGCCCACGAACACAGCCTGGAAGCCTTCCTCCCGCATCAGCTCGTCCACCGTAACGGAGCGGCCCACCACCTGATTGGTTTCAATTTTCACACCCAGCCCACGGATGGTGTCAATTTCTCTTTGCACCAGCGCCTTGGGCAGCCGAAACTCGGGAATGCCGTACATCAAAACGCCCCCGGGGGTATGCAGCGCCTCATATACGGTTACATCATAGCCAAGCTTCGCCAGGTCTCCGGCGCAGGTAAGCCCGGCAGGGCCGGAACCAACCACCGCCACTTTTTTTCCATTCTTCTCAGCGGGCTTTTGCTCCGTAAGGCCGTGCTCCATGGCATAATCCGCGGCAAACCGTTCCAGCCGCCCGATAGCCACCGGCTCGCCCTTTATGCCACGCACGCATTTTGCCTCGCACTGGCTTTCCTGGGGGCAAACCCGGCCGCAAACTGCGGGCAGGGCGTTTGTCATGCGGATCACTTCATATGCTGCCGCAAAATCACCCTTTTGCATATGGGCGATAAACTCGGGAATGCGTACATTCACGGGGCAGCCGCTTATGCAGGGCTTGTGCTTACAGTTCAGGCACCGCATCGCCTCATCCATCGCCATTTCGGCGGTATACCCCATGGCTACCTCGTTAAAATTTTGTACGCGCTCCTCGGGTGCCTGCTCCGGCATGGGGTTTTTCGTATTGCGCATGTTGGCCATTAACGGTTCCCTCCTGTCAGGCGGCAAATATGGGCTTCTTCCTCGCGGTACATTCGGGAACGGGCCATGGCGGCATCAAAGTCCACCAGATGTCCGTCAAAATCCGGGCCATCCACACAGGCAAATTTCGTTTGGCCGCCAACAATCACCCGGCAGCCGCCGCACATGCCGGTGCCGTCGATCATGATGGGGTTCATGCTGACAATCGTCTTGATTCCATAGGGTCTTGTAAGCTCCGAAACCGCCTTCATCATAGGCAGGGGGCCGATGGCAATCACCACATCATAGCCGGCCCCTTCCTCAATTCGCTTTTTCAGCGCCTCGGTAACAAAGCCTTTGTTTCCGTTGGAACCGTCATCCGTCATCAAAATCAGGTTGGAGCAGGCAGCTTTCAGCTCTTCTTCCAATATGATCAGGGAAGTATTTCGAAATCCTACAATCATGTCCACCGCAACACCCTGCTCAAATAAAGCCTTGGCTTGGGGATAGGCAATGGCTACGCCCAGGCCGCCGCCGATGACCGCCGCCTTTTTGATGCCCTGAAAATGGGATGGCTCGCCCAAGGGGCCGACAAAATCCAATAAGGCGTCCCCTTCGTTCAATTCGTCCAGGCGGTTGGTGGAATATCCAACTTTTTGAAATATAATTGTGACCGTTCCCTTTTCCCGATCATACCCTGCAATGGTGAGCGGAATCCGCTCCCCCTTTTCATCAATCCGGAAAATAATAAACTGACCCGGCTGGGCCTTTTTCGCCACATGCGGCGCAAGCACTTCCATCAGCGTCACGGTTTCATGGAGCGGCCGCTTCTTTATAATTGTATACATGCTTTTCCCTCCCCTGGCATTACGGTGACGCCTGTTTTGAAACGTCTACGTTATTGTATACAAAATCAACCGAAAATGCAACGGCAGATCAATCTACTGTTTTTTCCATACACATTTCACTATATTTGCTAGTTAATTTTAAAACAAAAAATGATTGCGTTTGGCCGAAAACATGCTATAATCGTTCGATGAAAGATTGCTATGAAATCTTTCAGCAAGAAATCCGGAATATCCGGGTTTCTTTGACTGTCTGGCGGAGCAAATCCGGCAAAATTTGCAGTCACAGCAGGTATCTATGCGGATTTGTGGAATATTTCCCTCAATTCCGCTGTTGCAACAACACGAAAACAGGTGTATGGTTAGTGCTGATTTTTCTTTTTTCGGCCTTTGCCGGAGGCATAGTTTTTGGATGGCTGCAATGCCGGCTGCTGCGCAGGATCGCCCGGCCGAAATCGGCGTCCCGTCCCATGTGGCTTTTGGCGGTGAAGCTTCTGGCCTGGGGCCTTGCAATGACCGCGGTGGCTTTTTGGTCCATACCGGCGCTGATAGCATTTGTTGCGGGGGCAACACTTTTCATGATTAGTACCGTGATTTATGCGTGGTGTAAATCACGCAAGGAGGATTAGCCATGGAGCTGGAAATCAGTATATTTCCAAAACATTTTTATGTTTTCGGCGTCAATGTAGGGCTGTCTGTTGTTATTGCCTGGGGTGTCATTGCGTTTTTGCTGGTTTTGCTTGTATTGCTGCATTTTTCCATCCGCAAGTTTACGGAGGTTCCCCACGGCATTCAAAACCTTTTGGAGCTGATCGTGGATGGCATCCACCACTTTGCGGAAACAAAGGTCGGTCATGCGGCAGATTTCGTGGCGCCTGTCACCCTGACCCTGATGCTGTATGTGTTTGCCACCACCTTTGTCGAATTATTTGGGCTGCCCCCCGCAACGGAAGACCTGAATTGTACCATTGCATTGGGCCTGAGCTCCTTTATCATGGTGAACATCACCGCCTTGAAATTCAAGGGGATCAAGGGCAGGGTCAAATCCCTTTGCACACCTGTGGCGGTAGTAGCGCCCATCCGGATTCTTACTGACTGCATTGCCCCCGTGTCCATGGGAATCCGTCTTTTTGCAAACGTGCTGGTAGGCGGCGTTATCATGCAGCTGATCTATGCCGTTATTCCCATCATTGCCCCGGCTGCCCTTGCATCATACTTCAACGTGCTGCACGTGGCCATTCAAACCTTTGTGTTCGGCCTGTTGTCGCTGACCTACATCGGCGAAGCGGTTGAATAAATTCCTTCCTATTCAATGCATAACAATCAAGGAGGAAATGTATCATGACTGTTTTAGGAACTATCGCAATCGCTGCCGCCATCGCCGCTCTTTGTGGAGCAGGAGCTGCCTTAGGCATGAGCATGGCAACCGGCAAAGCCGTGGAATCCATCGCCCGCCAGCCGGAAGCTGCCGGTAAAGTCAACTCATCCCTGATGTTCGGTTTGATCATGATGGAAACCTGCGCCGTTTACGCGCTGCTGGTTGCTATTCTGATCGTATTCATCCTGGGCGGCAAAGTGGTAGCCTGATCACTTTGCGGTCCACCGCCTGGGGAATCTCCCTATAGGGAAGCGCTGATTGCCGGGGCATATCCGCAATAATGGTTATTGCCCCGCGATGTTGCACATCCGGCGGCTGTATCGCCGATACAGCTTCCTTTGGCTTCTTGCGGGACATAAAGGGTCTGTTGCCCCTCATTTATCAGGGTTCCTATGCGCGCGGGAAATGAAACGGAGGGATCCATTTGGAGGAACTTTTTAACCCCCTTTCCATACTGCTACATGTCATTAACGCCTGCATCCTTTTGGCGGCGCTGTATTGGCTTCTGTATAAGCCTGTGCGCAAGTTTATGCTTGCCCGCACGGAGAAGATCCAGGGCGAACTGGACCAGGCTCGCAGCACGCAGGAGTCTGCCGAAGTATTTTTGCAGGAGTCCCGGCAAAAGCTGGCCGGTGCCGACCATGAAGCCGCAGCCGCCATCTCTAAGGGCTCGCAGCAGGCACAGGTTCGGGCTCAGGAGATCATCGTCTCTGCCAAGCAGGAAGCCGACCGTATTATCAACCAGGCCCATCTGGATGCAAATCAGATCCTGGTAAACGCTAAAGAGGCAATGGAGAGCGAAGCTGCGACCCTGGCCGTGGACATCGCCGCCAAGGTTCTTTCCCGCGAAGTGAGCAAGGAAGATCACCGGCAGCTGATTGATGATTTCTTGAAGAAGGTGGGCTGAAGCCATGCTGAAGGGTTTGCTTCTGACCGCCCTGCCTTTGAGCGATTCCCAGCAGGCAGCCATTGAAAGCCGCTTTTCTGCCGTGTTTGGGGAGACCGTCTCCCTGGAAGTCCGTTTGCAGGAGAACCTGCTGGGCGGCATACGTGTGGAATTGGGCGGCCGTGTATACGACGGCAGCCTGCGCTGGCAATTGAACAATGTGCTCAATGCCTTGCAAACCGGAGAGGAGGACGGCGGAAATGCTTGATTGGAAATCCGTTGGCCAAGAGCTTCGGGGAAGGCTAAAAACCTACACCAGGCAAATGGACGTCCGCGGTGCCGGTGTAACATTGTCGGCCGGCGACGGTGTGGTATCCCTGTCCGGCCTTAGCGGCTGCAAACTGGGTGAATTGATCGAGTTTGAGTCCGGCGGCTTTGCCATTCTCATGAACTTGGAAGAAGAAACCGTCGGTGCGGTGCTTTTGGGGAACGACGCCGAAGTTTCTGTAGGCATGCGTGCCTTTGGTACCGGCCAGGTATTGTCCGTCCCAACCGGCGAAAGCCTGCTGGGCCGTGTCGTCAACCCTTTGGGCCAGCCTTTGGATGGCGCGGGCCGCATCCACGCTTCCGAAATGCGCCCCATCGAATCCCCTGCCCCCAGCATTCTGGACCGCAAGCCTGTTTCCAAGCCTATGGAGACGGGGCTAATGGCGGTGGATGCCATGGTGCCCATCGGCCGCGGCCAGCGCGAATTGATTATCGGCGACCGGCAAACGGGAAAAACCTCCGTTGCCGTTGATACCATTATCAATCAAAAGGGCAAGAATGTCGCCTGCTTTTACGTGGCAATCGGTCAAAAGGCATCCAGTGTAGCGCAGATTATCGCGCAATTGAAGGATGCGGGGGCCATGGCCTACACGACTGTCGTGTGCGCCACCGCCAGTGATTCGGCTACCATGCAGTACATCGCGCCATACTGCGGCTGCGCCATGGCCGAATGGTTTATGTTTAACGGCCGGGATGCGCTTGTCATTTACGACGACTTGAGTAAGCACGCGGTCTCTTACCGGGCCATGTCGCTTTTGCTTCGCAGGCCGCCGGGCCGTGAAGCTTATCCTGGCGACGTTTTCTACCTTCACTCCCGGCTGCTGGAGCGGGCCGCCAACCTCAGCGAAAAACTGGGCGGCGGGTCCATGACGGCGCTGCCGATTGTAGAAACATTGGCCGGAGACATTTCCGCCTACATTCCCACCAACGTAATTTCCATTACCGACGGGCAGATTTTCCTGGACACGGATCTGTTCCGCGAGGGTTTGCGCCCTGCCGTAAACGGCGGCCTGTCGGTCAGCCGCGTAGGCGGCGCCGCACAGACAAAGGCCATGCGCAAGGTAGCCGGTCAGCTGCGTCTGGAATTGGCCCAATACCGGGAGCTGCAGATTTTTGCACAGTTCTCCTCGGATATGGACGCCACCACCCAGGACATGCTGAAATACGGTGCATTGCTCATGGAGCTTTTGAAGCAGCCCAACAATGCCCCCTTGGAGATGCCGGTTCAGGTATCCCTTCTGTATGCCATTACCCAGGGAACCTTGTCCCATGATACGTCCATTGCCACACTGCGGGCATTTAAGACCCAATTCCCTGTTTTCCTCAAGCAGCGTCATCCCCACGTGGTCAACACGCTGCAGCAGCAGGGCAAGTTTGACGATCAGGTGGAGGAGGAGCTCGGCCAGGCCGTACAGGAATGGCTGCATGAGCATGAGGCGGAGGCGGCGCTATGAGTTCCATCGCCGAGGTCCGTCATCACATCAAAGTGGTTCGGGATATCAATAAAATCACCCGCGCCATGTACCTGATCTCCTCCGCCAAAATGAAAAAGGCCATGCGCATGCATGACCAGAACCTCATCTATTTCGGGCGGGTGCGTTCGGACATTCGGTATATCATGGAGAATATGGGCCATCCCATCAGAAACCCCTATTACCGGCAGCATGGCAAAAAAACGGGCTATGTGGTCATCGCAGGGGACAAGGGCTTGTGCGGCGGCTATAACAGCGAGGTTTTGAAGCTGGCCCGGCGCACCATCCAGGATGGCGTTCACGAGCAAAGATACTTGTTCACCATCGGCCATATGGCCGGCGAATATTTCGACCGCCTGGGCATGAACCCGGACGTGAAATTCCTGCACGTCATTCAAAACCCCAGCCTGCAAAACGCCCGGGAAATTACCACGGTTTTATGCAAACTGTTTCGGGACAAGGAGCTGGATGAGGTCTATGTGATCTACACCGTCCTTGAAAAGCTGGGGCAGCTGAAACCCACGGTCCTGCGGCTTTTGCCCGTATTGCAGGAAGACTTTCAGGACGCGCCTGTATTGCAAACCCAGTCCAGCGAACTGGAATTTCACCCTTCCGCAGCCGAGGTGCTGGACGCCATGGTCCCCCATTATCTGGTGGGCCTGGTGTATACTGCGCTGGTGCAGTCTTATGCCAGCGAGCACAGCGCCCGCATGTCCGCCATGGACGCCGCCACCCGCAACGCCGACGAAATGCTGGGCCACTTGAGCCTTGATCTCAATCATGCCAGGCAGTCCGTCATTACCCAGGAGATTACGGAGATCATCTCCGGCAATCCTGACCAAGGAGCGATATCATGACGAATGGAACGGTTATCCGCATCATCGGCCCGGTGCTGGACATCCGCTTTCCCCAGGGAGAAATGCCGCCCATTCACACATTGCTGTACATTCTGGATGGCAGCAGGAAAGTGGCGGCAGAGGTAAGCCAGCATTTGAAAGATGCTGTGCGTTGCATCGCCCTGGAGGCAACGGAAGGCCTGTCCCGTGGTCTTGCGGTAGAAAATACGGGTGGCCCTGTCCGGGTCAAGGTTGGCAGGGAAATGCTATCCCGGGCTGTAAACGTGCTGGGAAACCCCATTGATGGAAAGGGCGAAATTTCCACAGAGAACACTTTGCCCATCCACCGCCCGGCTCCCTCTTTTATCGAGCAGCGCCCGGTGACCCAGGTTTTTGAAACGGGCATCAAGGTAATCGACCTCCTGGCCCCCTATGCCCGGGGCGGCAAGATCGGTTTGTTCGGCGGCGCGGGCGTAGGCAAAACCGTGCTGATCCTGGAACTGATTCATAACATTGCAACCGAGCACGGCGGCTTTTCCGTATTCACCGGTGTTGGCGAACGCAGCCGTGAAGGCAACGACCTGCTCACCGAAATGAACGAATCCGGTGTTATCGATAAGACCGCTTTGGTCTTCGGCCAAATGAACGAGCCTCCGGGGGCCCGTATGCGGGTCGCCATGACAGGACTGACCATCGCTGAAAACTTCCGCGACCAGGAAAAGCAGGACGTGCTTTTGTTCATCGATAACATTTTCCGCTATATCCAGGCCGGCAGTGAAGTGTCCGCCCTTTTAGGCCGTATGCCCTCCGCCGTAGGTTATCAGCCGACCCTGGCAACGGAAGTCGGTGCCTTGGAAGAGCGGATCGCGTCCACCTCAACCGGCTCCATCACCTCGGTTCAGGCCATTTACGTTCCCGCGGACGACCTGACCGACCCCGCCCCTTCCGCAATCTTCTCCCACTTGGATGCCACGACGGTTTTGTCCCGGCAGGTATCCGAAATGGGCATTTATCCCGCCGTCAGCCCCTTGGATTCCTCCTCCCGTATACTGGATCCCAACATTGTGGGCCAGGAACACTATCAGGTGGCCTTGCGGGTACAGGAAGCCCTTCAGCGGTACCGTGAACTGCAGGATATTATCGCCATCCTGGGCATGGATGAACTGTCCGAGGAGGACCGTCAGACGGTCTACCGGGCCAGGCGCATTCAGCGCTTCCTCTCCCAGCCCATGCATGTGGCCGAGGTATTTACAGGCATTCCCGGCCGGTATGTCAAGCTTGAGGATACCATCGCTTCCTTTAAAGCCATTGTCAACGGCGAGGCGGACGACCTGCCCGAAGCCGCCTTCTTCATGGCCGGCGACCTGGAGGATGTACGCCGCCAAGCCAAGAAGATGGAGGAGAAGTAATCATGGCCGCAACCTTTCACCTGTCCATTATCACCCCGGAGCACTCTTTCTTTGAAGGGGATGTGGAAATGCTGGTGCTGGAAACCCCCGATGGGGAAATCGGCATTCAGGCGGGGCATGCCCCCATGGTCATTTCTACGGTGGAAGGCATCCTGCATCTTACGCAAAACGGCAATTCCCGCTGGGCGGCAGCCTCTTCCGGTTTCGCTACCGTGCTGCAGGATCAGGTGCTGCTCATGCTCCAAACCGCAGAATGGCCCGAGGAAATTGATATCAAGCGCGC
>JAEVYX010000012.1 GCA_023392515.1 Bacillota bacterium
GCCTTTCTTTTTGCCTGGGTAGCCAGAACAGCCAAGAATAGCACTGCCATACTCCATATGCCAAACAGTATCATCAGCGGATAAAGGGCGGGACTGAACCCATTGAGGCTTTTCAGTGCCAATTGCAGCACCACAAAGCCCAGGCAGGGCCCAAAGGCGTATACAGCCCACATCCAGCCGTCCTCGCAGGAAAACAGCCGGTCGCAAAGCTTACGGCCGAATCTGAATACCGCATACAGGAACAAGCTGTTCAACACAAATATTGCGCATCCCAGCACCAATTCATAGGCGGCAGAATTCGTGCCAACCATGCCCTGAAGCAAAAAGACAGACATGCAAGATATTACGCCGCTTATAAACAGCTGCGTAAAGAACACGAACATCTTTTGAAAAATGGTTCCCGAGAACAAAAAAAACATTGGCAGGAAGTACAGCAGATAGCCGTATGGAAGCTCTCCCGGAATGGTCAGCCAAGCACGAGGATGCAAATCAAGGAAAAGCAGAAGTGCCCAAACCGCAACATAGGACAGCACGGCAAGAAGTACAGGTTGCTTCCTTTTCAACACAAAGAGGGCAACACACAGGTTTGCCGCAAAATTTATGACACTCGCCGCATAAGGAAAAAGTGAATCCATCTTTTGCCTCCTGTTTAAACCCTACGGCTGCAAAAAGCAGCATTGTTTACTTATAAAGCACGCTTTGATTAGTATTATCATACCATAAAATGGCAGGGCGTATTTTATAACAATGCGTTGGTTTTTGGGAACGTTTGACGTAAATCACATCCCTTTCATTGATGCGTATATAATTCTATTTATTATCAATCCTGTCACATTCTGGATGAGTGCAATATGTCGTATTCATTGTACCGCAGGAGGGAAAATTTCATGATCCGGATTGCAGTTTGCGACGATGAAATCAATACGCTGGAAGGCATTGGCCATATGATTTTGGAATACGCTCATGCAAATCCGCAATTGGGCATAACCCTTCGCAGGTTTCATTCAGCTTATGATTTGCTGGAATGTCAGGACAGCAGGGAGCAGAGCTTTCACATCTATTTTTTGGACATCCTTATGCCGCTGATGGATGGCATTGAGGTGGGCCGGCAAATTCGGAAAATGGACGATCAGGCTATTATCATCTATTTGACGGCTTCCGCAGATTACGCGTTGGATTCCTTCAAGGTGTCTCCTTTTCAGTACCTTGTGAAGCCCATTGACCGAAACAAACTCTTTGGCGTGCTGGAAAAGGCCTGCACAAAAATAAAGCTGGCCACGGACGCCAAAGTGCTGGTTCGGGTAAAGGGGGGCCTTGCCTGCATTCTTTACCATCAGATATGCTTTATTGAATATATGAACCATACCATGACGTATCATTTAACAAACGGGAAAACGCTGACCACCATGGTTATTCGGGAATCCTTTACCGATTTTACAGAAAAGTATTTGCAGGATATGCGGTTTATCAAGCCCCATGCATCCTTTGTACTCAATATGGACTATGTACAAGTCATGACATCCAAGGATTTCGAAATGATGGGCGGAGAAACCGTACCCATATCCAAGCGTGCCTACACCCAGGTAAGAAAGCAGTTTATGGAATACATGCTCACAAAAAACACCGATACGGTCATGCAGCGTGCTTTTGTATAAACAATAAGCGGCTAATGGCAAAAAATGAAGGGCTCTCCCTTCATTTTTTTATGCCGGTAAATACATAAAACCACTCGCAAGCTCTCTCATGAAATTCTAATTATCCTCTACGGGAATTAGAATGTTCAGGCTTAAAATGTTTGATATAATATTAACGGTTTCCCATTGCTTGCCAATTGTGTAGGAGGATAGGGATGAACAGGATCATTGATGTCTCGGGGCTCAAAAAAAGCTACCGCGACGTACAGGCGGTGCGTGGCATTGATTTTTACGTAAATACCGGCAGCCTCTTTGCGTTTCTTGGCCCTAATGGCGCCGGAAAATCCACTACGATTGATATGATATGCACGCTGCTTAAGCCCGACGATGGAACGGTAACAGTGAACGGTTATGAGCTTTCCAAGGCCGATCAGGATATCCGCAAGAGCATTGGTGTTGTTTTTCAGGAGAGTATCCTTGACTCGCTATTAACCGTTCGTGAAAACCTGGAAATGCGCGCCAGCTTTTACGGGCTGCATGGAGGAAACTTAAGGTCCGCCGTGAAAAAAGCGGCAGCGGCAGCCGAAGTGGAATCCTTTCTGGACCGGCCCTACGGAAAGCTCTCCGGCGGTCAGCGCCGCAGAGCGGATATCGCCCGGGCACTGGTCAATACGCCCAAAGTGCTCTTTCTGGATGAACCCACCACGGGCCTTGACCCCCAAACCCGCAAAAGCGTATGGGATACCATCCGAAGCCTGCAGATGAAAGAGGGCATGACGGTTTTTCTTACCACCCACTATATGGAGGAGGCTGCCGGGGCCGATTATGTCGCCGTAATTGACAGCGGCCTCATTACGGCAAAGGGGACTCCCGCCGAGCTTCGGGATCGGTACAGCAGCGATCATCTGAAAATAGAGCCAAAGGATATGGATACGCTTCAGGCGTACCTGAATGAAAAATCCATCGCTTGGTCAGAGGCCGGGGGAATGGTATCCGTTTCCCTGAAGAAAACAACGGATGCACTTCCCATCTTGAAAGATTGTGAAGAGCTTATATCTGTTTTTGAAGTGATTGCGGGAAGCATGGACGATGCATTTATCGCCATCACCGGAAAGGGGATCAGAGAATGATTACAACAAGTTTCGCCGGCAGAAATCTCAAGATCTTCTTTCGGGATAAGTCTTCCGTTTTCTTTTCCCTGCTGGCCGTTTTTATCATCATCGGGCTGTATGTGCTATTTCTTGGTGACATGCTGACCGGCAACCTCACCAGCATGCCCAATGCGCGGTTTTTGATGGATAGCTGGATTATGGCGGGGCTGCTCAGCGTTACGGCCGTCACAACAACCATGGGCGCTTTCGGCATCATGGTGCAGGACCGGGAAAGAAGCAACAGCAAGGATTTTACGGCTTCCCCCATCAAGCGATCCTCCCTGGCCGGCGGATATATCCTGAGTTCTTTTGTGATAGGGCTGATCATGAGCCTCATTACCCTGGTCCTGGCGGAAGTCTATATCGTCGCCTACGGCGGCCAGGTTCTGGGCATCAAGAACCTACTTCAGGCTTTGGGCGTTATGCTGTTGTCGGTTGCTTCAAGCAACGCCCTGGTCTTTTTCATGGTAACCTTCTTTAAAAGCAATAATGCCTTTGCAACTGCCTCCACCGTTCTGGGTACGCTCATTGGTTTTTTAACCGGCGTGTATATTCCGGTAGGGCAGCTTCCCCCAGTCGTTCAATCCGTTATCAAATTCTTTCCGGTCTCCCATGCCAGCGTGCTTTTCAGGCAGGTAATGATGGAAAAGCCCCTCGCCACTGCTTTTGCGGGAGCCCCTGACGCCATGGTGAATGAGTTCAAGCACATGATGGGCGTATCGTACCAATTTGGCGGCGGGGAAGCTTCTGCCCTGACGAGCTTGCTCATACTTGCGGCCACCACGGTAGTGTTCTTTATCCTGGCGACCTGGAACCTCTCCAGAAAGCAGAAATAAACTTTTCGAGATATAAATGAACGCCAAAAAGATGCTCTCTTCCAAATTACATGAGAGCATCTTTTTTCGTAATACGCATTTTCCAGTATCAATTCTTAATTATGAAAGGCTTGCTAAAGAATTTAGAATACACAAAAAATCGCATGAAATCAAATACTTTCATGCGTGTTTTCAAAATATCTATATTGTCTTTTTTCAACAGGTCCTTCTCTTGACTCAATCGTTTGTGATTCCTCCCATTTGATTTAGCAGCATGGGGGATGTATAATACTTTTATGGCGTGATCGTAGGCTTTACAGCAAAGTCAGCACAGGCGCGAAGCGCTTTTATTTTGTATATTTTTTCAGGAGGGGCTACAGGGAAGGCGGGATAAGGGTGCGCGTACATAAGCTGCAAAACAGAATTGCAATCCTTTTGTTTATTATGACGTCGGTGGTTTCACTGGCGGGGCTGTTCTGGCTGTTTGGGGGCGTTTCCCGCGAGGCGGTCACCATGAACGCCTCCCTGCAGCTCAATAACCTAGACTTTACAAAAAACAACATTGTCAATTTGTTGAAAGCGGCCGAGAATGCCGCACTTTCATGCTTTTATGTCGATCTTGCCAAAAGCTACGTTTTGGAAACTGCCCCTCAGAACCAAAGCCTAAATGCGCGGCGGAGCATGCAAAATGCCCTGTACAGCGCCGTGAACGCACAGTCCGCTATTGGCGACATCGTGATCTATCGTTGCGACGGTACCAGCATCTCCAGCAACGGCTCCATCCGGTACCCGTATTATAATTACGATAGCTGTCTGACTTATTATGAGCAGCGCGGTGTTTCAATGGAGGCAATCGAGAATTACTCCGTCTGGACATCGCTTGGGCAGGATTTTTTGTCCAGTAAGTACTGCCTGGTGAACATCCGCAAACTCCATAACCCGAATACACACAAAGCTACGGCGGTTATGCTGGTGCTGCTCAAGGAAAAGTCTATCCGGGAGCTGTTCAGTTTTTTTGGTGAAGGCAGCTATCTGGTCAATGCGGAGGGCACTGTGATCTCGGCAGCAGACGAAGCAATATTGAACAAGAGTGTTGCCGAAGATGTGATCTTTCAAAAAATTCGAACAGAGATGGAATTGGGAACACTGCACTATACTTCGCAGGAAGATAACCGTTTCTGCGTCTCGATTCCGCAGTTTTCCGCCTACCTGGTGGCTGTGCCGGACGCGGGTGCACTCAACACCGTGCAAAGCAGCTTTTCGGGGATGCTGGCAACGGCGCTAAGCTTTATCCTGGGCTGCTCGGTATTGGCGGCGGTGGTATTGTCCAAGGGCATCGTAAAACCGATTAATCGGCTGGCTGCCGCCATGAAAAAAGCACGCAACGGGAATTTTTCCGTGCGCTGCAACGTAAGCGGGCCAGATGAAATCCGTTATCTGGGAGCCACGTTTAATGCCCTGATGGACGATGTCGAACGGTATGTGGCTGAACTTACTCAAAAGGAAAAAGAGAAAAGGGCATACGAACTGCGCTTTTTGCAGGCACAGATCAACCCACACCTGCTATACAACTCGCTGGATTCCGTACTGACCTATCTGGCCAGCAATGATACCCGTCACGCCGAGCTAATTCTGATGCAGTTGAGCGGGTTTTTTAAAATCGCGCTGCACCGCGGCGGCACCTTCGTGGAATTGGGGAAAGAAGTGGAGCACGTTCAGAAATATATGGAGCTGCAGCGCCTTTGCCGCGGCAAAATAATCGACCTGACGGTAGACATTCCGGAACCTTTGCTTCACATGTTGGTGATGCGCACAACGTTGCAGCCAATTGTGGAAAACTCATTCATGCACGCTTTCGTTGGGTCAGTCAACGACGGTACCATTTCCATCAGCGCAAAATTCATTGAGGACGGCCGTTATGTAGCAATCAGCGTTACGGACGACGGTTTGGGCATGGATACAGAAAGTATACGCAACGTGATGGCCAATCTGGAAACCAGCGGGTTCCCTGCCGAAAAAGGTGGTTTTGGGCTAAAAAACGTGAATCGTCGGCTGAAACGCTGCTACGGAGACCACTACGGTCTAACGATCGAAAGCGCGCTGGGAGAGTTTACCAAGGTGATGATTACTCTTCCCACGGAAGGAGAGAATCCGAATGTACCGATTGATGATCGTGGATGATGACGCGCTGGTGCGGGAACGCCTCCGCCGGTTGATCCGCTTTGCTGATTTGCAGCTGGACCTGGTCTGCGAGGCGGGAGAGGGCGAGGAGGCACTGGCACTGTACGAACAGTACCGGCCCAACCTGCTGGTGAGCGACATCAATATTCCTTTGGTGGACGGGCTGGAACTGATCCGTCGGATTCACGCGGTGGATCCGGACGTGCAGGCCGTGGTGATTACCGGCTTCGCTACTATGGGTTATGCGCAGGAGTCCATGCGTCTGGGTACTGTGGATTTTTTATTGAAACCGGTAGATGAAAACGAACTGAATACGGCGTTGAAAAACGCGATTTGCCGACTGTGCGAACGTACCGCGACGGTAGCACGCATCTCGGAGTTGGAGGAAATAGCACGCCAGAGCCTGCCCATTTTAAGGGAGCGATACCTGAACAGCCTGGTGCAGCAGCCTCAGGAGGAAGACGAGTGTGCGATACGCGACCATCTGACAAAACTGCAGTTGGAGATGGCTGCGCCCTGTCACGTGGCTGTCGCGATGCTGCCGGATTACACTGCCGTGAATATCGCAGAGCGGGAAAACATACAGCTGGCGCTGTGCAATCTGGTACAGACGCAACTTTTGGCACAGGGGTTTACCTGTGTGTCCTTTACGGATGCGTCGCGCAGGCTGGTATTTGTGGTGGGTGGAGAAAAGGAACCACTTGAGGAGCAGGTGGAAGAGGTCCTGATCCGCGTTCAGGATCAGATCCGGTTTTATTTTCACAGTGAGTGCAAGGTAGGGGTGGGTAACGCGGTTACGCACCTGTCCTGGCTGCATCAGAGCTTTGCCAACGCTGTGGAGGCTGTGAAAAGCGTTGCGATCTATGGACGCAATAACGTGGTGAACAGTAAAAACGTGCACTTGCGGCAGGATGAGTTGGAGGCGGATTTCGGCCGAGAAATGGGGCAGCTGATGACAGCCCTGAAAACAGAAGACCGACGGGACAGCGCAAAAATCCTCTACCGCTACCTGAATCGGGCGTGGGTAGAATCCAATGGGGATTTTTCATGCGTACAGCAGGAATGTATGAAAATTCTTTCAGAAATTCTGACTTGTTCCACGGACCTGCGCTGGTCACACCAGAAGATTTTCGACGCCAACCCTTACCGAATGTTGCTGGACTGCAAGGATATTGTGATGGCTCAGGAAGCGCTTTGTGCCATTGCTAACAAATATCTAGATGCGCTGGTGGAACGGCGGCACCACCGCGGGCACCGGCTGGTGGACGAAGCGAAGGCGTTTATCCGGGACAACCACACCTCGCCAGAATTGAATCTGTCCATGGTCAGCGCCCATGTGGGGCTGTCCACAGCCTATTTTTGCAACCTGTTTAAAGAAGAAACCCGCCAGACCTTTACCGAATTTCTGAACGCGGAACGGATTAGTCACGCCAAAGCGCTCCTGACGGAAACAGACAGAACGACCGAAGAAGTGGCGCATGCCGTCGGTTTTAACAATCCCTCCTACTTTTTCGAGGTATTCAAGCGTCTCACGGGGGAGCGCCCGCGTCGGTATGCCAAAACTCCACAGGATTGAGAAACTCCACTATATTTCGCCGCAAGTAGGCGAAAAAACGAAGTTCTGTTGATAAACAGCCTCCGCCGATTTCGGTATAATGACTTCATAAGCGGAGAAACCGCAATCGAACAAGGAGGTTTAGTCTATGCGGAAGTCTATCTCTATCCTTTGCACCCTGCTGGCAATGATGTTCGTCATTACCTGCACTCCCTTCGCGTTGGCGGAAACCACGGACCTCACAGGCACGGAAGTGACCATCTGGTATATGCCCCAGTACGAGGGCTTTGATGACCGGATGAGCACGGATCTGGCTCAGAAGGTGAAAGACGAGTACGGCATCATCCTGAACACAGAAATGCTCACCTGGGATGCCGGCCCCGAAAAAATCACCGTTTCCATGGCAACCGGCGCCACGCCCGATATTCTGTTGGACGGGGCGACGCGTATTATGCCTGCCATCGCCGCCGACCAAGTGGTGGAATTGACCGATGTGCAAGCCTACATCCAGGGCAAGGTGTACGACAGCGTACCCGGCATGGGAACGTTCGACGGCAAGTTTGTCTATCTGCCGGTCAACATCAACGCGGGCTACAACATGTGTGTGAACGTATCGCTGGTGAAGTCCCTGGGCTTGTACGACATGCTTCCGCAGGATAAAGCCCACTGGTCGTACGAAGACTTTCTGGCCTTTTGCCGCGCGGTGCGCGAAAAGGGCAAGGATCAGGGCATCTATGCCACTCAGCTTTTTGCAGGCAGCAAATCGAGTGATTCCGTATATTATTCCTTTATCATGAGTGCGGGCGGCAATGTTCTGAATGCCGACCATACCGCCATGGCCGTGAACAACGACCAGATCATGCAGGCGCTGGGCCTGTTCAAGACTATGATCGACGAGCAGCTGGTGCCCGATGGTGCTGCCACCACCATTGATAACGGAATTCGGCCTAACTGGTACAGCCAGAAACTTGCTTTCATGTTGGTCAACACCGGCGTAGGCGAAATCGCCAAGGTAAAGCAGCAGGTGGATAGCGGCGACATCGAGCCCTTCGATGTGGATATTTACGAATATCCCACACCCGACGGCAAGGCTGATCCTCATGTGATGAGCTGGGGTTCCACCGGCGCCTGTGTATTCAAAAACGGCGGCGACGAGAAGAAGATTCTTGCAGCTCAGAAGGTGCTGGAAGTCTTCCTGTCTATGGACGATCTCAACTCCGAACTATGGGTGAACACTGGGTCACCCTCCGTGCTTAAGGATTTGACCGTGGACTACGGTAGCGAAAGCTTTAATGAGCAGGCAGCACGTGCGGCGCAGAGCACCACACTGTACTCCGATTCCACTATGGGCGTACTGGAAGGGTTCTGGTCCGACCTGCGCGATACTTTCTACCCACAGTTGCAGGCATATTTCGTTGGAGAGAAGACCATCGACCAGATGATGGCTGATTGGGAAACGGCCGGCAACGAACTGATTGCAAAAAAACTGGCTGAATAAACATACCCGGTAAAGCATACGGACCGACCGGAGAAACGAAGCGTCTGTTTCTCCGGTCGGTCTCCATTCCGGACGTTGTGAAACGCTCTATGGGCGAGGGGTTGGCCGTATTTCAGGCGATAAATCCCGGGAGCCAACTTTGTTATGCGCCGAAAAACGGCTGCACCCGTCTACTGGCCGCGTGCAACCTGGAACGGCCCTCTACACAGGGCTTGCTTTCCCACAAGGTTCGGTGTTCCCTGTCTGTGATGCCCAACGTTCGTGGAGCCTGTTGCGCCGCGTAAAACGCACGGGCCGCAAACCCAGCAATTGAAAGGTTGAACTGCCGTGAAACGACTGATGAAAGAAAAATGGGGGTATCTGTTCCTCTTGCCCTGGTTCGTGTTTTTACTTGTGTTTACAATCTATCCCTTTTTTTATGGTTTCGGCGCATCGCTGTATGACTATACGCTGACACGTCAGGTGTTTACCGGACTGGAGAACTACCAACAGATTTTCCGTGACAAGGCATTTGGACGAAGTATCGTAGCCACGCTGTGCTACGCGGCGATCCTGCTGCCGCTTACGGTGTGCCTGTCGCTGTGGATCGCCAACACCATCACCAAATTCCGTGAACGTACCAGCGGGATTTTCAAGGCGATCTTTTATCTGCCCACCATTACCAGTCAAGTGGCGTTGGTGGTGGTTTGGAACTTCATCTTCGCCCCTTCCTTCGGCCTGCTTGCCAATCTGTTCCAAATGGTGGGGCTTACGCCCATCTCCTGGTTCGATGATCCGATGAGATCCATTCCTCTGCTTTCGCTACTGATTCTGAGCTACACAATGGGTCAACCGATCATCCTGTATTCGGCGGGCATCGGCAATATTCCCGTATCGTACTATGAAGCGGCGCGTATCGACGGTGCCACAGACCGGCAGTTGTTCTTCAAGATTACGCTGCCCATGCTCCGCTCCGTAACCACATATATCCTGATTACCTGCACCATCGGAATGCTGCAAATCTTTGCTGTGCCCTATCTGATGACTGGAGGCGGCCCCAACAACGCCACGTCCACCCTACTGATGATGGTTTACAAAAGTGCGTTCATTAACGGCAACTTCGGTTACGCGTCGGCTGTGGGCGTGATGCTGTTCCTCATAACCGCAGTGATCGCGGCGCTCCAGTTCCATATGATGCGCGCCGATGCACTGGAATTTTAAGGGGGGCGAAGCATGAAAGCGAAAATCCACTTGGGCCAGGTCATCCTGCTTATGATGCTGGTGCTTATTTTTATATTTCCCTTTTACGTAATGCTGGTGGGTGCATTTAAGAATCAGATGGCGCTTACAATGGTGCCGCCGGATTTGAATCCTTTTATACGTATTACCGTTAGCAACATGAAATTCGTGCTGAACAAGTCCGGCATCTTCCAATGGCTGCTCAACAGTACGGCGACGAGCCTTGGCGTGGCGCTGCTGACCGCCTTTGTATCCGGTACAGCGGGCTATTCATTCGCGAAAAAACATTTCCGTGGGCGCAACGCGCTGTTTGCGGTAGTGATCGCTACCATGCTGCTGCCCAGGCAGATGCTGCTGATTCCCAATTATCTGGTGGCGATGAATCTCAGGCTGACCAACAAAATGATCGGCTTGATCCTAACCAGCGTATCGCCCGCGTTCGGCATTTTCCTGTGCAGGCAGTTTATGGAGGGCCTGCCCACGGAACTGATCGAGGCGGCGGACATGGACGGGTGCGGGGAAATATGCAAATTCGGAAGTATCGTGCTACCCCTGAGTGCCCCGGCTATGGGTGCGCTGGCAATCTTCGCGTTCTTCTCCACCTGGAATGATTACCTCTGGCAATTGATAATGATTGGCAGCCGATCGCTGCAGACGGTCCCCATCGGGATTGCGACATTCTCCCAGGGCCAGATTTCCAATGTGGGCAGACAGCTGATGGCTGCAGCCATCGCGACGCTGCCAATGCTGATTGTGTTCCTGCTGTGCCAGAAGGCTTTTGTGCGCGGCATTACGTTGGGCGGCGTAAAGGGATGAATTTGCAGACCCGCGACCTACGATTAATGTCTGATAAGGAGGGTTTTCATATGGATAACAAGATTGTAAAAGGTGTATATTCTGCGTTCGTTAGCCCTGTGGACGAAAACGGCAACATCCGTAAGGACGTTCTGTGCTCGCTAATGGATTGGCAGATTGCCCAGGGGATGCAGGGCTTCTACTTGACCGGCGCGACCGGCGAGGGCAGCCAGATGAGCGAGGAGGCGCGTATGGAACTGGTAGAGACCGCCATACACCACAACGCAGGTCGCACAAAGAGCGTGGTACATATTGCCGCCGCCAACCTAAACAGTGCCAAACGGCTGGCGCGTCAGGCGAAGGACGCAGCCGCGGACGCGCTGTCCGCAACGCCACCACCCACCTGCGCATATTCCGAAACCGAACTGTATGATTATTACGCAGATCTGTCTACAGTTACGGATCTGCCGCTGATCGTTTACGCGCAGCATTATTTCAAGCAAAGCGACCTGACCGGCTTCTTCGAGCGGCTGATGAAGCTGCCTCACATTGCGGGGCTCAAATATACGCGCAATAGCTACTATGAGATGAACCTGCTGACACAGCTGAACGGCGGCAATATTAACGTGATTAACGGGCCGGATGAAGCGCTGCTGTGTGGTCTGGTGATGGGCGCTGACGGCGGCATCGGCTCCACCTATAACGTGATGCCTGCACACATCCGCGAAATTTGGGATCAGTACCAGGTCGGGAACATCGCAGGGGCACTGAAAGCGCAGCAGGCTGTAAACGACATTATCACCGTGATTATCCGTCACGGCGTGATTCCCACGGTTAAGTATATGTTGACTCTGCACGGTTTCGAAGTAGGCGAGGTGGAAAAGCCGGGCCGTCAGTTTGACGTGGCGGAGCGCAGAGCTATCCGGGACGAGCTGCAGCGGGCGGGCTATGCCGCTATGTATCCGGGCGTTCTGTAAATGAAAGGTAGGCCGTGTCTTTCGGCAGAAAAGTCAAACCACAAGGAGGGTTTATTCATGAAAATTATGTCGATCTATGCGCACCCAGCCGACCATTTTTCAGAAAGCGGCGGCACGCTGGCACTGCATACCGCCAAAGGCGACGTGATCACGCTGGTCACACTTACACACGGTGGGCGCATTCATCCAAATGCCTACGCGGAAAAAAACCGCGTGAGCGAAGAAGCCGTCCATACGGTTACAAGGAACGACATCATCCGCAACAAGCGCGTGGAAATGGAAAAAGCTGCGAAGATCATCGGGGTATCTGACCTGGTGAATCTGGATTACGACGATAATTACGTGGGCGTTCAATCAGATATGGTTCATCGGCTTGCACAGGTAATTGCGGAAAAGCGGCCGGATGTGATTATTACGGATTATCCGTTGAACGCCGTAATGCCGGACCCCCACACCGTAGCATCCATAATGGTTCTGAACGCCCTGAATCAGGTGAGCATGTACCTGAAAAACATGGATGGTCAGAACGAATTTTGGGTCAAGCAGGTGTTCATGACCAAGTTGCCGGTATTCCCGCGCGACGTGCTGAGCCTGCAGGGCATCCGTAATGACCTGTTTATCGACGTAAGTTCGGTGATCGGAAAGAAACTGAAGGCACTGGATCAGTTCGCCAGCCAAGGCTACCGCGGCGATTACGCACGTAAGGCGATCGAAACCGTGGACGGAATTTTCGGCAAGACTGGTTATGTGAACTTTGCCGAAGGCTTCTGCCGCCTGTACAACGAAACCCGCTCCAGCCTACCGCTATCCAGCCATATGATGGAGAACGACGTGCTGACCGCGCACAAACGGTATTCCGCCATCAACCTGCGTGGCACGTATCCCAACGAAGAGTAAACCCCAAATGGATACATTCTCTCGAAAGCAGAGTGGGCGCGGTGGAGAGAAGGACTGTCATAATTTTTGATACGATAGAACATTTGGATAGATATTTGGGACGCAATTCGGCGTTGGATAAGGGGCTTGCATTTTTCCAGTGGAGCCCTCCGGCTGCGTTTGCTCCGGGCAGGCATGAGATCGACGGAAAACATACCTTCTGTGGGCGGGAGTCTTCGCTGTATCTTCTCCGCGGGATGCACAAAGTCCTCAACACGGTACAGGCACGACAGAAAAAATCATTATGAAACCGGAAATGCCATAAAAACCGCCCGGGTTGGCAGGATAGTCAGCCCGAGCGGTTTTTGCTTTTCACTATTATATGCAGAAATATTTAGCTGCACCCCCGCAAGATAGAGGGGTCGGAGAAACAGGCTGAGACCAAAGAGCAGATACTCCAGGTGCCTGCCCAGGGCTATCATTGTGCACCCCAAACGCACCCACCCAGAGCAATAGTGTCAATGTGTAAGGCGTATGGAAATATCCAGCTGACACGTGTGTCAGATTTCCGCCATGGAAGCCATTACCCCCAAGCGGTACATCCGCTCAACACCTTACAAATCAACTTTCCCCCACACAAAAAAGCCGTCAATCTCGCATCGAGAATGACGGCTTTTTTTGGTGGAGCATAGGAGACTCGAACTCCTGACCCCGACACTGCCAGTGTCGTGCGCTACCAACTGCGCTAATGCCCCGCGAACGAAAACTATAATAACACAGAACAAATAGGTTGTAAAGAGGGAATTTTAAAAAGCCAGCATTTTCACACATTGAGGGCTATTATTAGCTGCCGTAAGCACCTGTCATCTTGTGCAAAAGCAAAGGGGCTGCCAGTTCAACAGGCGCAAATCACGCTATGCTTCGCTCCTATTTGAAAGGCAGCCCTTTGCCTACTTTTTCTCAAGGAGAGGCTTCAAGTATCGGCCCGTATAGCTTGCAGGTACCTGGCACACCTCTTCCGGCGTGCCTTGGGCAACAATTTGCCCGCCCCGGTGTCCGCCCTCGGGCCCCAGATCGATCACATGGTCCGCCGTTTTAATGATATCCAGGTTGTGCTCAATAACGAGCACGCTGTTGCCCGCATCCACCAGGCGCTGAAGCACCTGCACCAACCGGTCCACATCGGCCATATGCAGCCCTGTGGTGGGCTCGTCCAGCAGATAAACGGTTTTCCCGGTGGCACGGCGGCTAAGCTCCGTCGCCAATTTCACCCGCTGGGCTTCTCCCCCGGACAGGGTGGTGCTGGGCTGACCCAGCTTCATATAGCCCAGGCCCACATCGTGGAGCGTTTCCAGCTTGCGTAGAATTTGTTGATGGTTTTCAAAGTAGGAAAGTGCTTCCTCCACTGTCATATCCAGCACATCGTGAATGGACTTGCCCCGGAAATGGACCTCCAGCGTTTCCCGGTTATAGCGCTTGCCTTTGCACACCTCACAGGGCACATAAATATCGGGCAGGAAGTGCATTTCAATTTTAATCAGCCCGTCGCCGGAGCACGCCTCGCACCGGCCGCCCTTCACATTGAAGGAGAAGCGGTTTTCTTTGTAGCCTCTCGCCTTGGCTTCCGGCGTCATGGCAAATACCCGGCGGATCAAGTCAAACAGTCCCGTATAAGTGGCAGGATTACTCCTGGGGGTGCGGCCGATAGGCGACTGATCGATGTCGATGATCTTGTCCAGCAGCTCAACGCCTTCCATCCGGTCAAATACACCGGGCCGGGTTTTCGCCCGGTTAAGCTGCCGGGCCAGGTGCTTATATAGGATTTCGGTGACCAGGCTGGATTTGCCGCTGCCAGATACCCCTGTCACACAGGTCAAGACCCCAAGGGGGATGGACACGTCTATGTTTTTCAGGTTGTGCTCCCGCGCGCCCCGAACAGTCAAATATCCGGTGGGTGTACGCCTTACCTTCGGTACCGGGATGCTCTTTTCCCCGCTCAGGTACTGGCCTGTGATGGAGTTGGGGTTTTGAATAATCTCCTCCACAGTGCCTTTGGCGATTACATGCCCGCCATGGGCACCAGCTCCCGGACCGATATCCACAATATAGTCGGCGGCATACATGGTTTCCTCGTCATGCTCCACCACAATAAGGGTATTGCCCAGATCCCGCAGGTTTTTCAGCGTACCCAAAAGCCTGGCGTTATCCCTTTGGTGCAGGCCGATGGAAGGTTCGTCCAGGATATACAAAACCCCCACCAAGGAAGAACCGATCTGCGTTGCCAGCCGGATACGCTGGGCTTCGCCGCCGGACAGGCTGCCCGCGGCGCGGGACAAGGTGAGATAGTCCAGGCCCACGTCCACCAAAAAGCCCAGCCGGGCATTAATTTCCTTCAGGATTTGGGAGGCGATCATCTGCTGTTTTTCCGTCAGCGTCAATTGCCTAAAAAAGTCCCTAGCATCCAGTACGGAAAGATCGCTCACTTTGGCGATGTTCGCATCCCCCACGGTCACGGCCAGGGCTTCGGGCTTCAGGCGGCGGCCATGGCAGTCGGGGCACTCGTCCGCCACCATGTATTCTTCATACTGGGCCTTCATGGCATCGCTGGCTGTCTCCCGGTAGCGGCGCTCCAAGGAGGGGATGATGCCCTCGTACGGAGCCTCAAACCGTCCGGAACCGTTTTGACCGGAATAGTAAACGGTTACTTTCTCCTTGCCCGTGCCATACAAGATGATATCGATTGCCTTCTGGGGCAGGTTCTTTACCGGCACGTCCAGGGAAAAGCCGTACTTTTCCGCCAGAGCGGTATAAAACATATTGGCGGTGCTGGACGGATCCTTCACATTCCAGCCCATTGCATTGATGGCCCCCTGGTTCAGGGACAAATTGCGGTCGGGAAGCACAATATCCGGGCTGATCTTCATCAATGTGCCAAGCCCCGCACAAGTGGGACAGGCACCAAAGGGGCTGTTGAAGGAGAAAAGACGGGGCGCCAGCTCCTCGATGCTGATGCCGCAATCGGCGCAGGCATAGTTCTGGGAAAACAGCAGTTCCCCCTTTTCGAACAGATCAATCACAATCAACCCGCCGGATTGGGCGGCAGCGGTTTCTATACTGTCTGTCAGGCGCTTTTGCAGTTCCTTACCATGTCGTAGAACCAGCCGGTCGATGACGATCTCTATAGTATGCTTTTTTTGCTTGTCCAGGGGCGGAGTATCATCCAATTCATACAGTGTGCCATCTATGCGCACACGGACAAAGCCCCCCTTGCGGGCATCTTCCAAAAGGCGGGCATGCTCACCCTTGCGCCCCCGGACTACGGGAGCCAACACCTGCAGCCGTGTACCTTCCTCAAAGGACAGCACCTGGTCAACCATCTGGTCGATGGTCTGCTGGTTGATTTCCTTGCCGCACTGGGGGCAGTGAGGCGTGCCGATGCGGGCATATAAAAGCCGCAAATAGTCGTGAATCTCCGTCACCGTACCGACGGTGGACCGGGGATTGCGGCTGGTTGTCTTTTGATCAATTGAGATAGCCGGAGACAAGCCCTCGATGTAATCCACATCCGGCTTTTCCATTTGGCCTAAAAACTGCCGGGCGTAGGAGGATAATGACTCCACGTAGCGCCTTTGGCCTTCGGCATAAATTGTATCAAAGGCCAGGGAGGATTTCCCAGATCCGGAAAGCCCCGTGAATACCACAAGCTTGTCACGAGGGATTTCCAGATCCACATTTTTTAGGTTATGTTCCCGCGCCCCTTTAACAAACAGCGTATCGCGCAATGATTACACCTCAATCAATGTATAGGCCCGGGTTCCCAGACCAATCTTTTCCCCGTGGGAGAGCTGACTTTTCCAATCTGTCTCAGGAAAGCTGTTGCAGAAATGATCGCCGTGGACTTGCGGCATTTCACTCAAATGGCTGCCCGGAATCACCGGCTGGCGGTTGCAAGCGTCGGCACAGGCCTGATCCAAAGCTACCGGGTCGAAGGAAGCGAACATGCCTACGTCAGGTATAATGGGCAGATCGTTTTCCGAATGACAATCACAGGTGGGCGAAATGTCAATCACCAGGCTCACATGAAATTGCGGCCGGTCCTTGACAACCGCCAAAGCATACTCTGCCATTTTCTTGTTTAAAATTTCGTTGCTCTCATCCCCCGCCGGAGAGACTGCATCCTGAGGGCAAGCGCCGATGCAGCGCCCGCAGCCGACGCACCGGTCATGATTGATTCTCGCTTTGCGGTTGGTAATGGTGATGGCCTCATGGGCACAGTTCTTGCGGCATTTCCCGCAGCCGATGCAAAGCTCCTCTTCCACACTGGGTTTACCGGCGCTGTGCATTTCCATCTTGCCTGCCCTGGAGCCGCAGCCCATGCCGATATTTTTGATTGTTCCGCCAAAGCCGGTAGCCTCGTGGCCCTTAAAGTGGGTCAGGCTGATAAAGACATCCGCATCCATAATCGCCCGGCCAATTTTCGCTTCCTTCACATAATCGCCGGGAACAGGCACCAATGCTTCATCCGTTCCTTTGAGGCCATCCGCTATCAATACATGACAATTGGTGGAGAAGGGGGAAAAGCCATTTTCATATGCGGATTCCAAATGATCCAGTGCGTTCTTCCGCCGGCCAACATACAGGGTGTTGCAGTCGGTCAAGAAGGGCTGGCCACCGTTTTTGCGGATCAAGTCTACCAAAACCCTGGCATAGTTTGGCCTAAGGAAGGATAAGTTGCCAGGCTCGCCGAAATGGATTTTGATAGCGGTAAACTTTTTGCTAAAATCAATGCTCTCTATGCCGGCTTTGATCACCAGCTTGCGCAGCTTGTCGAGCAGATTTTGATCCTGATTTGCACGCAGATTCGTAAAATAGACTTTAGATGCTTCCATCGTTCATCCTCCAATATTGATCACTGTCAAGTGTACCATACGGCACCCCGCCGTGCAATGCACTGAATGGGAAAAAGAAAGATGCACACAACACTGTTTGGATCAGCAAAAAAATCCCGCCGATTTACAGGCGGGATTTTCTGATGAACCTATAATGATTTTTTCGTTTCACTTTTTGAAAAGCCTAAGCCTAGACAATGGATACCTTTCCTTTGCCAACCTTCAAAAAGATCAACAGGGATATGATAGTGGTTAGTGTCAGGATGGAGGCCAGCGCCGCCGCGGTGCCATCGCTCATGCGCATAACCTCCTGATAGATGGCTACCGCAATGGTGGATGTAGCCCCGCCGTAAAGCATGATGCTGGAGCTCAATTCGTTAATGCAGGTAATCCAGCTTAATATGGCGCCGGAGAGAATGCCGGGCAGCATCAGGCGGGCCATCACCGTGAAAAAGGTCTTCATCGGGGAAACGCCAAGGCTGATGGAAGCCTCCTCAATACTCGGATCGGTCTGATATAAAAACGCACTGCCGGATCGAACCGTATAAGGCAATTTTCGTACCACATAGGATATGATCATGATCGCAGCGGTTCCCGTGAGAATCATCGGCTTTCGGTTAAATGCAACAATGAGGCAGATACCCAGCACAGAGCCGGGGATCACATACGGAAACATTACCAGCAGATCCATCAGCCCCGCTACTTTCCCGCGCTTTCGCACCAGGATATAGGATATCAGCATTCCCAGTATAACAATAAAGGCGATTGCCACAATGGAAAAATAATAGGTGTTAAAGATATTGCGCCCCAGGCGGCTGGCAATAATTTTATAATTATCCAAGGAGAACCCGCCCACAAAGCCTGTAAAATCCGTTTTCAAAAAGGATGTTACAATAACGGTTATCTGGGGCAGCATGCCAATACACGCAATCAGCGCCACAGGAAGCGTAACGGCAAAGCGTTTCCATCCGTGCAATTCTATCTCCTTGGGCGGGCGAAGGGCGGTCATGACATAATTTCTCCTGGCGATATAAAATTTCTGCAAAAGCAATATCGACAGGGAACAGGTCACAATAATGACGGACAGCGTGCTTGCCATGTTGGCATTGCCGCCCAATTCGCTCATATACTCGTTATATACCAATACCGGCAGCACCGTATAGCCTTCGCCGATCAGCATGGGCGTTCCAAAGTCCGCCAGGGCCGTCATAAACACCATGACCGCGCCTGCAAGTATAGAGGGCAGTACCACGGGCAGCGTGATGGTAAACAGGCGGCGGAGCTTGGAGGAACCCAGATTTTCCCCCGCTTCCTCCAAGGAGCTGTCGATGCTGGTCAGCGCCCCGGACACATAAAGGTACACATAGGGAAACAGGTGGAAGGTGAATACCAGGATGATGCCCCCGGGGCCGTAAATCGTAGGCAGATAAATTCCCAACCGGTTGAACAGCTGGGTTGCAAAGCCCGCCCGGCCAAAGAGCAGAATCCAGGAATACGCCCCGATAAAAGGCGGAGACATAAGGGCCATGATGATAAAAATATAAAACATTTTTTTGCCCCACACGTTGTACCGGGTCATCAAATAGGCCAGCGGCACACCGATCAGGGTGCAGGTAAAGGTTGCAAAAAGCGTTACAAAGGCAGTATTTTTCAGTGTGCCATAATAGTAGGCCTTCGTAAAAAAGCGCTCATAATTGGCTAAAGTAACCCCGTCCACCTTTTTTGAAAAAAAGCTGCGGGTAATCAATGATGAGAAGGGATAGACAAGAAAAAGCGCCATGGACAAGATAACCAATATCTTTACGTAAAACCAAAAATCCAGCCGGGGCCGGCCAATCCTTAAACGGCTGCTTTTGAACGGATCGGTTTTCAGCATGAAAGCACCTCCGAATCCGCAGTAAACACGCTGATGGATGCCGGATCAAAGCCGATGCAGACCTCCGTGCCATCCGGCTTGATAGCCAGGGCATCCTTGGTGTACTCGTTGAGCTGCAGCGTGTGCCCGCTTTCCATCATAACTTCGTATTCAATGAAATCGCCCAGGAAGGTAGAAAACTCAATACGGCCTTTCAGCCCTTGCGCACTAAAGGAAAGCTGTTCAGGCCTGGCTGAGATTTTTCCCTTCCCTTTATACGGCTTGGTAAGCCGAACCCTGATCTCAGACTCGCTGTCCGCAAGCTTGATTGCGGCGTTTTCGGGATCTCCTCCGTCAATGTCGCAATCCATAAAGTTGGATACGCCGATAAAACCCGCCACAAACGGATTTTCCGGTTTTTTGTAAATTTGCGAAGGCATGCCCACCTGCATGAAGCGGCCATCCTTCATAACGGCGATTCTGTCCGAAATGGACAGGGCTTCTTCTTGGTCATGGGTCACGTAAATGGTTGTTATGCCCAGCTTTCGCTGTAGCTTTTTAATGGTGGTGCGCATCTGCACCCGAAGCTTGGCGTCCAGGTTGGAAAGCGGCTCATCCATGAGCAGCACCCTGGGCTCAATGACAAAAGCCCTGGCCAGCGCCACACGCTGCTGCTGACCACCGGACAGTTCGTTGGGCTTGCGATCTTTCAGAGCGGCGATCTGCACCATCTCCAGCGCATCGTTAACCCTTCTTTTCATTTCCGCAGCGGGTGTCTTTTGCGCTTTCAAGCCGTACGCAACGTTTTCGGCTACGGTTAAATGAGGGAAGATGGCATAGTTTTGAAAAACCATGCCGATGCCCCGTTTATGTGCCGGAACATGATTAATGAGCTGATCCCCAAAATAAATTTCTCCGCCATCCACGGTATTGAAGCCCGCAATCATTCGTAACAGCGTTGTTTTCCCGCAGCCGGAAGGGCCTAATAGCGTAAAAAACTCGCCTTGCCGAATTTCCAGATTCACGCCGTTGACGGCGACAAATTCCCCATACCGCTTGGTGGCATTTTGGATCACCACATTATGGCTGTTCATGAAACATCCCTCCGGTGCAGCTTTTAAAAATTGGAAAAAGAGGGAGGTACGGAACCCCCCTCCTTTTCAGGCTTCGGCAAGATCAGTCGCCGACTACGATTTCCTGCCACTGTTCAATAATCTGCTCCTTGTTGTTGGCGGCCCAGTCGAAATCATATTCGCACAGGTCCAGCTCTTCCAGCTTGGGCAGAGAACCGGGATCCATGTCATTGCGAACCGGGCGGCGGCTCCAGTTGGCAGACTGCTCCTTCTGGCATTCCAGGCCGGTCACAAAGTCGATAAAGAGTTTTGCGTTATCGGGATTCGGACCCTTTTTAACCAAAGCGACACCATCCGGCACGGCGCTGTTGCCGGCGGGATAATTGTAAGCCACGTTGTCCTTATCGGCATACAAAACGGCGGACTTTTCAATGGTCACGCCAATGGCATACTCGCCGGTGGCAACCAGTTTGTGGCAGTTGCCGGAGCTGTCCTGCAGCTTGCCATCCAGGTTGGCATAGAATTGCTTCACGAAATCCCACCCGCCGCCTTCAGGGCCGCCATGGGCAAAGATCATGGTGCAAAGCTGGGTGAATGCGGAGCCCGACTTGGCGGGAGAAGCATAGGCGATCTTGCCCTTCCATTTGGGATCCAGCAAGTCATCCCAGGTCTTGGGGGATTCCTCATCGGAAACCTGGTCGCGGTTATAGAAAATAACCATGGGCAGCGGGGATTCGCCGATCCATTTGTCATCGGCATCCTTGTAAGCGTCGCCGATCACATCGTCATTCGCGCAGACATAAGCTTCGAAATAGTCCTTGAATGCAGCCAGGGAGTCGGCACCGCCGCCCCAAAGCACGTCAGCCAGGGGATTTTCAGCCTCGGCTGCGATCCTTTGCAAAAGCTCGCCCGTGCCGGCCGCAACCACCTGTACTTTGATGTTGGGATAAGCTGCTTCAAATAGCGCAACGCCCGCGTTGAGTGGATTGGCGTCATGAGGCGAATAAACCACAACCGTACCGGTCTGTTCAGCAAGGCCGATTGTCACCGGCGCAAGCATGAGCAATGCCATGAGAAGAACAAGATACCTTTTCATTGTTTTGCCTCCCCGTATTTCATTATAGCTTTCCGCGTTTGCTGTATCCATTATATAGTTTATTTGGATAGATTACAACTTCAATCTTTCACATTATCAACAAATTTCTTACATTTTCCAAACAAAAGAGCAGGAGGTTTCCCTCCTGCCCCAGATACCGGTCCTGCTATTTCTTTACTTCTACTGTGGCACCCAGGCGGCTAAGCTGTTCCGTAAGGTCCGAATAGCCGCGCATGATGTTCTCCTGTGGGTCATGGATCACCGTCTCTCCCTGAGCATAGAGGCCTGCCAGAACGAGCGCAGCCCCGGCCCTTAAGTCTGTACAATTCACATTTGCGCCTTGCAGCGTCGCGCCGCCTTCAATGACCGCGACCCGGTTCTCAACCCGTATGCGCGCGCCCATTCGGTTCAGCTCCTGGGCATGCATGAAGCGGTTTTCAAATATGGTTTCCAAAAACACCGAGGTACCTTTTACCGTGCAGGCCAACGTCATCATGGGCGCCTGCATGTCTGTGGGAAAACCGGGATAACTTAAAGTACGAAGTTCAAATGGATGAACAGCCCTGCCGGCAATGCGAAGACCGCTTCGGCTTTCGCGCACCTGCACCCCTGCCTCCTGGAGTTTAAAGAGCACCGCTCGCATGTGTTCAGGGCGGGCACCGCGCAGCAGCACGCTGCCTCTTGTGATGGCGGCGGCGCAGGCCAGGGTGCCTGCTTCAATCCGGTCCTCTATGGGTTGATACGTGGTGCCGTGGAGGCTCTTTACACCCTCCACCCAGATGGTGCCTGTTCCCGCGCCGCTGATTTTTGCCCCCATGGCGATCAGGCAATTTGCCAAATCCGCAATTTCCGGCTCCTTGGCCGCGTTTTCAATGCGGGTCACACCCTCCGCCAGCGTGGCGGCCATTAAAATGTTTTCCGTTGCGCCTACGCTGGGCAAATCCAGATATACGTTTCCGCCCCGCAATTTGCCTTTCAGCGTGACGCTGCCGGATGTCAGCTCCACATCCGCACCCAACGCCTGCATGCCCTTTACGTGCAGGTCTATGGGCCGCTGCCCGATTGCGCAGCCTCCAGGCAAGGCTACCCTTGCGTGGCCTGTGCGGCTAAGCAGGGGGCCAAGAATTAAAACCGATGCCCGCATGCGGCGGATGCTCTCCTCATCCGTAGGATTGTGCGGATTTTCCGAAAAAGCAGTCACGATACCTTCGCTTTCCGAAACCGTTGCGCCGCAATCGCGCAAAATATGGATGAGCGTGTGCACATCCGTCAAATTGGGCACCCTTGAGATGAGAAGCGGCTCATGCGTGAGCAATGAAGCGGCCAAAATTGGCAATACGGCATTTTTTGCCGTATTGATCTGCACTTCCCCACTCAGGCTTGGACTATGGGATACCACATATGTTGCCATACCAACCGCCTCCTTAAAGCGCGGATCATCGGCCCGGAACCTGTGTTTTTTTGATGAATGACATCCATACACTTCCCTCCTGTCGCATTCAGTTTCTCCCGCGCCGGGTGAAATATTCTGCTGGAAAAGGGCGTGAAATGCGGATTGAGGCCGAATTTTGCCAACATAGTCCGCCCCACCGCAAATGACAGGAACGATTCGAGGCAGTTTTTAAAGTCGGAATACCGTCCCGCAAATTTTTGCAGCAGACTGTTTCCATTTGTGGCGGATTATGGTACAATTAATGGAACAGATGTTCTTATTTTGGAGGATGGGTATGGACCGGTTTGTATTAAAGGCGCCTTATGCGCCCACGGGGGATCAGCCCAAAGCCATTGAAGCACTGGCCCGGGGCATTCAGGAAGGGATGCGGGATCAGGTACTCCTGGGAGTGACCGGTTCAGGCAAAACCTTTACCATGGCGTCCGTCATTGAAAAGGTGCAAAAGCCAACACTGGTCATTGCTCATAATAAGACGCTGGCGGCACAGTTGTGCAGCGAATTCAAAAGCTTTTTTCCGGACAGCGCGGTAGAGTATTTCGTAAGCTATTACGACTACTACCAGCCGGAGGCATATATCGCCTCTTCGGATACCTATATTGAAAAGGATGCCTCCATTAACGAGGAAATCGACCGGCTCCGCCATAGCGCTACGGCAGCCCTCAGGGAACGGCGGGACGTAATTATCGTGGCCTCTGTAAGCTGCATCTACAGCATGGGTGACCCCAGCGAATACGAGGGATTGATGCTGTCCCTCCGGCCTGGTATGGAGCTTAGCCGGGACGGACTCCTTAGAAGCCTTGTGGATATACAGTACGAGCGCAACGACCTGGACTTTTCCCGGGGCACCTTCAGGGTACGGGGGGATGTGGTGGAGATCATCCCCGCAGGTTCCTACGACCACGCCCTCAGGGTGGAGTTTTTCGGCGATGAAATTGAACGCATCAGCGAGGTGGAGGTTACCACCGGCCATGTGCTGGGCACCCTTGCCCATGCAGCGGTTTTCCCCGCGACCCACTACGCCACCGACCGCAGCAAAATGGAAGATGGCATTCTTCAAATTGAAAGGGATTTGGAAGAACGCCTTCAAACATTAAAAGACGCCGGTAAGCTTTTGGAAGCCCAAAGGCTTGGCCAGCGCACAAATTATGATATTGAAATGATGCGGGAGATCGGCTATTGTTCCGGCATTGAAAATTACAGCCGCTACTTTGACGGAAGATCCCCCGGGGATGCGCCTTATTCCCTTTTGGACTATTTCCCGAAGGACTTTTTGACGTTTATTGATGAAAGCCACGTCACCGTGCCGCAGGTAAGGGCCATGTACAGGGGCGACCGGATGCGCAAGGAATCCCTGGTTGATTACGGCTTCCGGCTCCCCTCTGCGTTTGACAACCGGCCGCTCTTGTTTGAGGAGTTTGAAAAGCGCATCCATCAGACGGTGTATGTGTCCGCCACCCCCGGCCCATATGAAATGGAGCGGGCCGGCAACGTGGTGGAGCAGATCATAA
>JAEVYX010000092.1 GCA_023392515.1 Bacillota bacterium
TTGCGTTTTGGGCTAATCCGGCTCCGAAAGGCAAGATACTAAGCAATAACATAAATGCCATAAATATCGACAAATGCTTGCTGCTGGTTTTCATATACGCACCTCCTTGTGATATTCTATTCTACAACATCCTGGCGCCCTTTAGCAAGTTTTCTCTATCGTGAAGGTTTTCCCAGCGGCCTTCTTGATGCTGCTTTATGCATTCCCAAAGATAAAAGAGAAACAAAAATTTGCGGGGAGGCGACCTTCCGGCCATCTCCCCGCCTGCCAACTGTCGGCTGGATTGTTTATGATTTCCTGAATTAACCGTTTTCCTGTACATATTCCGCCTGATATGAAGCGCCGGAATAGGCTTGAACCAGCTGCCGGGCAGTTTCTTCATCCAGGTTGGGTATGGTAACTATATACTTGGGCCCCTCGGAAGGATCTTTATTCAATGCCTGCCATGTTTCCTGATTAATAATACCGTCTGCAGTAATTCCCTTGGTCTTTTGGAAGCCAATAACGGCAGACTGCGTTTCACTTCCAAAGATTCCGTCAGCCCCATACAAAGGAAGATTGAACCCATGGGCTATCAGGCGGAGCTGCGCTGCCTGCACCCTTTCCCCCTTGCTGCCTTTTGACAAGGTGGGTGTAAGGTCATCCGCGGGTAAATCGTCCTGCTGACCTTCATAATTCACGCCCACCAGCTTGGCTGCCATCGGCCAGCCGGAAGCGTTGCTATACACAACGCCATCTTTGGACGACTTCGCTTCAATCACCCGTCCGCCTCCCACATACAGGCCAACGTGGTAAAAGTCGCCTTCGCCGTCCTGCTTGTAGCGTGCAGGCTCCGAACCGTTTTGACGCCAGCGGAATACGGCCATGCCGGGCACAAGGGTTATTTGACCCATTTTCCCTTTTTCCGTTGTATACTTGCGCCACATGGTATTGCTGCCATGGTACATATAACCGCCTAATTTTTTGAAAGCATAAGCAAATGCACCGCTGCAATCAACAAATCCTTCCCGTGCGGCACCCCATTGATATTTCCATTTTTCCTTTTGCATGATTTGAAAGATTTCAATCAATTGGGACACTTGGATCATACATTTTCCTCCAGGTCCGGACGTAAGTGCGTCCAGTATTCAATGTATGATCCCTGTCGCAATGCCGTTCTGCCTCGTCTATATCCAGCCAAAAAGAAAAGCCTGCAAAATGAATGCTCATTTTGCAGACCAATCACTATTTCCATATGCAATTGTTACTTATCTCAATAATTTTTCCGATTGCCTTTAATACTCCCGAAGTACCAGAAGGGTTTCGCCTGGATTGGCGCTGCGCTCCATCCTGATTACCTTGGGATGATTGCGGCCATAATCCTCCCGGATCATTTCCCTAAGCTCCGTCCCCCCATGATACCCGTGAATGATCCGAACACGGTACACGCTTGCGTCAACCCGTCTCAGCTGGCTGTCTATGCGAATTTTCGCTTGGTATTTGTTCATTCCGTGCACATCTATCTCCAACACCCCGGGAAGCATGCAATCCGCTCCTTCTAAAACCGCCCTTGAATCTTGCACATTTAACGACAATAATTCTTCTTCGACATATAAAAAACCTGTTAAAAAGCAGAAAATCTCCTTCAAAAATATGGCTTTTTATTGTACTATGTTTTTATACAAATGTCTGTTCAACAAAGATGGCCAACCATCTGCCAAATCTTTTGCACCACATTTTTCCCTTGAGTGTCTGATAAAGGAGGGATTATATCATGAAAAGTTTTCTGGATGAAGATTTCCTTTTATCCACCGAAACGGCCCGGATCCTGTACCATGATGCCGCCAAGTCCATGCCCATCATCGATTATCATTGCCATCTTAGCCCTCAGGAGATTGCCCAAAATATTTCCTTTCGAAATGTAGGCCATCTATTGCTGGGGGGAGACCATTACAAATGGCGCGCCATGCTGTCCTTCGGAATTGAGGAAAGGCTGATTCGTGGGGATGGAGAGGACAAGGAAAAATTTTTCGCCTATGCCAAAATGCTGCCTCATGCCATTGGAAATCCTCTGTATCATTGGACCCATCTGGAGCTTCGCCGGGTGTTTGGCATTGAGGAAACCCTGAACGAGAAAACCGCACCGGCTATTTGGGATGCGTGCAATGAGCTTTTGGCTTTGGATGAATACCGGTCCCAGCGCCTGATAGAAAAGTTTCATGTGGATACGCTTTGCACCACGGATGACCCGGTTGACGATCTGAAATGGCACCAGCAAATCGTTGTTGACGGCACGTTAAGTGCCAAAGTCCTGCCTGCCTTCCGGCCTGATAAGGCAGTCAATGTGGAACGGCAGGGATTTGCGGAATACATCAAAAAGCTCAGCCAAGCTGCAGGGATGGCAATCCGCAGCACCGAGGATGTGATTGCCGCCCTGGAAAAACGGGTGGATTATTTTCATAACGCAGGCTGCAGGATTTCCGACCACGCACTGGACACGGTTCCCTATGCCGAGGTGGAAATGAAAAAGGCGGACCATGCCATGCGGGATGCGCTGGCCGGTGAACCTGTCTCCGAAAAACAGGCCGCCCATTACCGCACGGCTGTATTGACCGCTCTGGGGGAAATGTATCATCGGCGGGGCTGGGTGCAGCAGTATCATATCGCCGCCATGCGCAACAACAATACCCGCATTTTTAAAACTTACGGCCCGGACGTTGGATTTGATTCCATTCTGGATGCGCCTATTGCCTACAACCTGTCCCGCCTTTTGGATGCGCAGGAGAAGAAAAACGCGCTTCCAAAAACCATACTCTATAGTTTGAACCCTGCCGCCAACGCGGCCATCGGCACCATGCTGGGTAACTTCCAGCAATCCGGCATTCCCGGAAAAATCCAAATGGGATCCGCGTGGTGGTTCCTTGATCAGCGGGATGGTATGGCGGAGCAGATGAGCGTGCTGGCTAATCTCGGCCTTCTCAGCCGCTTTGTGGGCATGCTTACTGACAGCCGCTCCTTTGTGAGCTATCCCCGTCATGAATATTTCCGGCGCATTTTGTGCGATTTGATCGGCGGTTGGGTGGAAAACGGTGAATATCCTAATGACCTTGACTTTTTGAAAAGCATGGTGCAAGACATTTGCTATCACAATGCCAAGGCTTACTTTGGCCTGTAATTCTTACAAAGTAACACCGTCCTTGAAAATAGCCAGGTCGCGCTTGTCCAAAGCTTCCGACTTGGCTTTTTTCCTGCCGGATGCAATGTCCAGTATTAACTCGAACAGTTCCTTTGTCAGTGTTTCCATGGGGATACCCTCCAGAAGGGGACCGGCATCAAAATCAATCCAATTCTGCTTACGCTGCGCCAGGGCGCTGTTGCTGGAAATTTTCACTGTAGGCGCAGGGCAGCCGAAGGGTGTACCGCGCCCTGTGGTAAACAATACCATATGCGCTCCGGAAAAAACCAGAGCGTTGGAGGCCACCAGATCGTTGCCAGGGCTTTGCAAAAGGCTCAAGCCTTTATGCCGGATGATTTCCCCATAGGCGAACACATCCTCCACCGGGGCCGTGCCGCCTTTTTGAACACAGCCCAGGGATTTATCAGCCAAGGTGGTTATGCCCCCCGCCTTATTGCCCGGGGAAGGATTTTCATCAATACGTTCGCCGTATCGCATGAAATAGGCTTTGAAATCATTGATAAGCGCCACGGTTTTGTTGAAGACCTGCTCGTTACGGCACCGCCGCATGAGCAGTGTTTCCGCACCGAACATCTCCGGTACCTCCGTCAGGATGGCACTGCCTCCCTGGGC
>JAEVYX010000128.1 GCA_023392515.1 Bacillota bacterium
CATCCATTCGTGCTGCTGGGCGTCAAGCAGGTACTTTTTTTCATACCGCCTAAAAACATCCTGGCCGGCGGCCATCCGTATTCCCCCGTTTCCTTGCGTTGCTCTTCCATGAATCTTACATAATGTGCAAAACTGGAGCCTCTTTGAAAAGAACGATTCAGACGATATTCAAAATGCCTTTCATCCAAATAAAGTTAAAAGTATTGTTCGGTGGGACGCTAACCTACTGAGCTTTCTTTCCGCAGCGTGAACAGTAATTATCCTCACGATTTAGCGCGAGGCCGCATTCGGTACAATATTTGCCGTCATGCGCGCCGGATGCGGGGGAGTTATCCCGTACCCAACCTTCGGCGGGGTCGCCTTCCTCCTTTTGGTCCACAATGTCATACACAGAAAACCGTTCTTTTCCCGTGGCGTTTTTAAAATGATAGATTGCATTTGCAATGCCGACCCCGATAAAGAGCAAGCCAAAGAGCGGAAAGAGTGAAATTCCGGGGAAGCCCATTTCTTCGGCGCCGTTTGTGATGGATGCAGCACCGGCCATCCAGAAGATTCCAAACACAATGGCGACCAGACTTCCAATAAACCCCATTCCGGAAGGACCTCTCCCGGGTTTGATGCTCTTCATGGGAATGCCTCCTTGCACAGCATACGTACAGTATAAAGGCATGCTAGAAAAATGGCAATGTTGTCCTGCAAAATTGTCCGGTTCAGCGTTTCAAAACATCAACTGTATGATGTATAGCAAGAAGGGAATGATACCAGCAGAGGTGGTTGCGATGAAAGATTGGCCGGAAGGAATTCAGGAAAAAATCAGCCAGTGGATCGAAGCCACCGAGAGGCTGCGCCTGGCAGATTACATCCGCTATATGGATGATAAGAAGCGCATGCTGTGGAATCACTTTATCGGTGGACTGGCCCGGGGGCTGGGCATGGCGGTGGGATTCACCATTCTGGGTGCAATCGTGGTGTTGATCCTGCAGGATCTGGCCACCAGAAACCTTCCTGTCATTGGGGATTTTCTGGCGCAGATCGTATCCTTGGTGCAAAAGAACCTGGAGTAGATGACAGGGCAGCAGACCCATGCTATAATGATTAAAATGAAAGCGGGTGCAAGCCATGGCCTTTTTACTACCTCTTTTTATCTTTCTGCTGGATAGGCTGGCAAAGGCTTTGGCAGTGAAAAACCTGGCGGGAATCCATGGGGGCGTCCCCCTTATACCGGGAGTAATTCGGCTATTGTACGCTGAAAACACCGGAATGGCCTTTGGACTTCTATCGGGACAGCGCTGGCTGTTGGTTTTGTTTACGCTGATTGCGGCCGTGGCGGCTTTCTTTGCATTAAAGCCTTACCGTCTGGGCCATTGGGCTAAGGCATCCCTTCTGACGATAGCTGGTGGGATGGCCGGAAATCTGGTGGATCGGGCACTTCAGGGCTATGTGGTGGATATGTTTGATTTTACTTTCGTCCGGTTTGCGGTTTTCAATGTGGCGGATATAGCCATTACGCTGGGAGCGGTTTTTTTGTGTATCAGCCTCTTGTTTCGCCCGAAGGACTGGGAGAAGAAGGAGGAGGGAAAAGCAACTGCATGACAGAACAAAAGATCGTCTGCGTAAGCAGCGGCCGGGATCGGCTGGATGTTCTGCTTTGCGCGGCGGGAGAAGTAACCAGATCCCGTGTGGAAAAGCTGATTCGGGAAGGGCGAGCTACGGTGGATGGCCGGGTGGAAAGCAAACCGGGCATGAAGCCGCGGGAAGGAGCGGAGCTGTGCCTCTTTTTGCCTGAAGTGATGGAAGCCCAGGCGCAAGCCCAGGATATTCCCTTGCAGATATTATATGAAGATGATCATTTGGCTGTAGTGATCAAACCGCATGGCATGGTGGTTCATCCCGCTGCCGGCAACGAGGATGGCACCTTGGTAAACGCGCTTCTCTTCCATCTGAGCAGCTTGTCAGGAATTGGGGGAGTGGCCCGGCCGGGAATTGTTCATCGCCTGGATAAGGATACATCCGGACTTTTGTTGGTGGCAAAAAACGATGAAGCCCATGTGGCCTTGAGCCGGCAGTTGGCTAACAGGGAAATGGAAAAGCATTACTTTACGGTGGTGGAAGGGACCATGAAGGAACCGCGTGGTGTGGTGGAGGCTCCCATTGCCCGCAGCAAAACCGACCGCAAGCGCATGGCGGTAGATTCTGAGGGGAGACCGGCGATTACCGAGTGGCGGGTGGTGGAGGAGCTGCGGGACGCGACGCTGTTGGATGTACATCTCATCACTGGTCGTACGCATCAAATACGGGTTCATATGGCTTCCATTCATCACCCTGTGGCGGGAGATCCCATTTATGGGTGGAAAAAAGGCGCTTCTGTTCCGCGGCTTATGCTTCACGCATATACGTTGAGCTTTACACATCCCATAACCGGTGCGAGGATGCAGTTTCAGGCACCGCTGCCTGCGGAGTTTGCCAAGGCCATAGAAAAACTGAAAAAAGCATAGCCAGCACGTTCGAAAAGGCTTCCTTTCCCTTTGCGGGATTGGAAGCCTTTTCTGTGGTTCCCAATGGTATGTTTTCCCTGATTCCGGAAAATTGGCAGAAAAATCGTTTGCTTTCATATTAAAGGGTCGGAATGCTTGCTTTGATAGTTCGATGCAGGCATTTTTTGTAGATTTGACCATGTGCATGCGAAACATGTCAAAGGGAAAAATAAGCGGGGAGCATCCGCCATGCGATAAAAAAACAGGTGGAAAGGGGAAAAAATGGTGACCGGCATCCAGGGTTTGATTGGCCTGCCGGTGATCCGCGGCGGAAAAACCGTGGGGCTGTTGGAACAGGCGGTGTTAGATGAAAGTGGGAAAAAGCTGCGCGGAATTGTCGTACGAGATGGCATTGGTGGAGCTAAGTGGATAAACGGAGCGGATATTAAAACCATTGGTGGAGTTTCTGTTCTGGTTTCGGGGGAATTGCACAAGCTGCCCAAGGAGGCGGGCTTCCGCTTGGGGCAAGTGCAGGACACCACCGGACTGCGGCTGGGCACGGTGACCGACGTACTGTTCAATCCCGACACCCTGGATGTGGAAGCATTGGAGATTTCCAACGGTCCCCTTGACGATCTTCTCCATGGCCGGTGGCTGGCCAGTGATTTTGTACTGCGAACGCCACCGGAAAAAGAGGGCCGGCTCAGGCAAAAAGCAAAAGTCATGCCATGGGTTCTGGTACCCTGCATGGAGGGACAAGGCGGAAAAATGGGCAAGAAGAAGGGAGATGAAGCAGCAAAATGAGCATGGGAAGAGTTGCATTCAGCGGCGCCTTGGGCTTTGCCATCGGTGCTGGCATTATGATGATGCCGGCTAGCAGCAAATGGCGTAAGACGGTGCTACGGGAGGCGGAAAACCTACGCAGGAAGGCCAAAAACTGGTAAAAGCGGTAAAGAACGCTAAACATCCGCGCCTAAGGGACTCATCCCTTAGGCAGCCCTTTTGCCTGTGGCAGGTTTGCCACAGGCGGAAGGGCCGGAGTTGCTTTTGAAAGCCGGACGGGAGGATACGAGATGACGGCATACGGAATGGACAAGGGAAAACCGGGCGGCATGGACCGGAGGCTTTTAAAAGGGCTTGGAATCGTATCCCTGCTTTGCGCGCTTATCGCCTGGCAATTGTTATCTCAGCTATTTTGGCAGGCTGCATTGGGCTTTATGGTGATGGCCGTAGCACTGCCGATTTGCCGGCTCTTGGAAAAAAAGATACCGAGGTCATGGGCTGCGACCCTCTCTATGCTGGCCTTGAGCGGCATTATGGCGGCTTTGTTTCTCTTGTTGATGCCATTGATATGGCGCCAGGGGAGACAACTGGCTCAGATGGCGCCCAGTATCCTGCAAGGGATAAGAGACTGGCTTACCAGATTGCAAACCTGGATGCAGAACCAGGGCATTCCCCTGAATGCGGATGCCCAGGAAATGGTGTTTGATAATGCCCAAAGCATGGTGGGCTCAGCGCTTGCAAAGCTGGTGGCATTGGCCGGAGGATGGGCTCAGGGGCTGTCCAAAGTATTCCTTGCGCCGGTATTTGCCTTTTACTTTTTGCGTGACAGGGAGGAACTGGCGCAAAGAGCTTCTCTGTGGGTTCCGCTGAAATACCGGCGAAAGGCGGTTGCGGTGGCCAGGGAAATGCGCAGGGAAGTAAGCGGTTTTTGGCGGGGACAGTTGCTTATATCCGGCTATACCGGTGCCTTAACTGCATTGGGACTTCTTATTGTAGGAGTTCCGGCTTGGCTTCTGCTGGGGCTATTGATGGGCATTCTGGAACTGGTTCCCTATATCGGCCCCTTTTTAGGAGCGATTCCTGTACTGCTCTTTTCATTGCCCATGGGCCTTGGCAGAGCGGCTTGGGCAATGGGGGTGGTTCTTGTGGTACAGCAATTGGAAGGAAGCATGTTTTCTCCCCACCTTATGTCGGGTGCTACCCGCCTGCATCCTATTGCCGTGCTCATGGCCATATCTGCCGGGGGATTGGTGGGCGGCGTCGCGGGGATGCTTCTGGCCGTTCCGATTGTAGTAAGTGTCCGGGGTGCGCTTCGAACCATCAGAAAGGGCGGGGTTGGAGCTTAAATGTGTGGTTTTTAGACGAATGAATGAAGAAAATGGCAAGCCATCGTTGAAAATACGTCTGGACTGGTGTATAATACATCCATATTCCTGGAAGGGAGGAAATCCGATGCCCGATGCATTTGAAACCGCGAAACTGACCCCATTGACGGAAAGCGGAAATCAGGCCAGCGAGATTTTGATGTATGTGTACCAGGCACTCCAGGCAAAGGGTTATGATCCCATCACCCAGATTGTAGGGTACTTGATTTCCGGTGACCCAACCTACATCACCAGCTATAATCAGGCGCGGAGCATGATCTGCCGGGTGGAACGGGATGAGCTGCTGGAGGAAGTGGTGCGCCACTATCTGTCCGGGAATTCCCGGGTGGTCAATTAGCTGCACTGGATGCGGACCCACCCAGCATGAAGACGTTGATGGCGCAGGCATGCCCGGCCGACAAAGATTCTGATCGACAGCATGCGTGACAAACGTGATAGTTAAGATCGGCCATCTAGGTCTTCGTTTTCTTTTGCCCTTCCGGTGGGGACAAGAGAAGAGCTGCCGTTAGCGAGGGGGAAGATGCCCATGGATGAGCGGATCGTTGCATTGGATGTGGGGGACGTTCGCATAGGCGTTGCGGTGAGCGATGAAAGAAGAATTATCGCCCAGCCGGTTACCGTGTATCGCCGGGTAGGATATGGGCCGGATGTGCGGTATGTGTCGCAGCTTTGCCAGCAATACGATACCCGGATGGTGCTTTGCGGGCTGCCAAGAAATATGGACGGCAGTGAGGGAGGTCAAGCCCAGAAGGTTCGTGCCTTTGGTGAGGAACTGGGGAAAGCGGGCTTGACAGTTTTTTATCAGGATGAGCGGATGACCACGGTTACGGCAGAACGGGCTTTGGTTAGCGGGGGTATGCGCCGTGAAGACCGCAGGCAGACAGTGGACAAGGTAGCAGCGGTGGTCATCCTTCAACAATGGCTCGACATCGGCGGACAGCCGGTCGATCAAAATCACAGAAACGAGGAAACAGCCATGGACGAGCGCAATAATATCATTGAACTGGTGGACGAACAGGGCGAGGCCGTAGAATTTGAGCACTTGATGACTGTGGAGCATGAGGGCGGCTATTACATCGTGCTGATGGCAGTTCAGGATGATAATGAGAGCGAAGAGGGCGAAGTAGTCATCCTAAAGATGGAAAAGGACGACAAGGGCGAAGATTGTTATGTAACCATCGAAGACGACAGCGTGCTGCAAGCAGTGTTCGACAAGTTTGTAGCTGCTATTGAAGAAGACGACGACGAAATCCCCGAAGATGATACGGAAGACGAAGAGGAAGAGTAATATGCCGCAAGATGCATCCCATTCCCTTTTAAAGGATGCAGTGGTAGAGTTGACCGCTCCCGACGGGCGTACCTTTTGCTTTCGCTTTTGCACCATCATTCCTTATGCAGAACAGGATTATGTGGTGTTGATGGAGACTGAGGAGCAGGAGGACGGCCAGGAGCAAGTGTTAATCACTCGCCTGCATGAATCCCCTGAAGGGGAGTTGTCCTTTGAGGTCGTGGTGGAAGCGGATATCGTTGATGCGGTATTTGAAAAATATACCCTTCAAGCTGTAAAGGAAGCACTGGAAGCCTCAGAAAAAACAGATGATTGCAAATGTGGTCATCCTCATGATCATGGGTGCGATTGTGGCTGTCATTCAAAATAAACCAAGCATAAAAGCGCCCTGCCGTCTGCTGGCGGTTGGGCGCTTTTTTAAACTGAACTGCATTTAATTGGATAGATGTGTATATTGATTACTAAAGGAGGAGATGGCAATGCCGCATTTATTAGGAAGAAACATCATGCTTCGGGAATACCGTCAGGAAGACCGTCCCTTCATCAGCGCTTGGGTCAACGACACAGAGACAACTTGCTATCTGTCCGGCATTTTTGTAAGGCCCCAGACCATAAAAAACACGGAGGACTTTTTGCAAAGGCAGCTTGCGGGCAGCGACCGTGAGGTGGGCTTTGTTATTGCGGATCGGGAGACGCAAGCTTATTTGGGCCAGGTCGATTTGCTGCAGATTGATTGGCGAACCCGCTGCGCAACATTGGGTATTGTTATCGGCAGGGACGGCGATCGCAGCCGGGGCGTGGGGACTGAGGCTTTGCAGCTTGTATGTGATTATGGGTTTGGCATGCTGGGGCTGAACCGTATTCAGCTGGAGGTATATAAGGACAACCTCAGGGGTCGGCGCTGCTATGAAAAAGCGGGTTTTGTGAAAGAAGGCGTCCGCCGTGAGGCAGCATTTTTAAATGGGAAATTCATGGATGTTATCGGGATGAGCATCCTTTATGAGGAATGGAAAAAACGCGCACAGGATAATGCGGCACCGGATGCGGCAGAATAAAGATCGGGCCAGAGGAGGAATGACATGTATCAAGGTGAATTAGTGCGCCTGCGCGCTTTTGAAAAAGATGATGTGGAAGCCCACTGGGGCTTTATGAACGACTATGAAACCGTTCGCGGGATGTCCAGCGGCATTCTCTATCCAACGTCCCGAGAGGATGAGGCCAGGTATCTTGACCAGCAGTCCAGCTTTACCAAGGGCGAATACCAATTCGCCATGGAAACCCTGGAGGGGAAACTTATCGGGAGATGCGGATTCGTGCGGGTGGACTGGAAAAACCGCCTGGCGGAAATCGGCATCATGATCGGTGATAAATCTTGCCGAGGCAAGGGCTATGGCACTGACGCACTCAAGCTTCTGATACGATTTGCCTTTGATGAACTTAACCTGCATAAGCTGAAACTGACAGTATTCGCATTCAATGGACAAGCTCTTGGCTGTTATGAAAAATGCGGTTTTGTCAGGGAAGGCCTTTTAAAAGAAGAGATGTGGCGGGATGGCCGGTACCAGGATGTGGTAGTTCTGGGGCTGTGCGCCAAAGGATAACACGCCGGCCCTCTTTAGGGCATAGCATGAACCATCTCTGTGTTGTACAGGGATGGTTTTTTTCTTTCGAAACATTGACTTTGTATAGCCCCTTCGATACAATAATTCGTATGGCGATCATACGCCTGTTCCTTTATGGGGGTAGAATATATGGGAATTAAGGTGGCGAAATTCGGTGGCAGCTCTTTAGCGGATGCCGGTCAGTTCATAAAGGTAAGGGATATTCTGCGCATGGATCCGGAGCGTGTTTACGTTGTTCCCAGCGCGCCGGGCCGCCGTTTCGATCAGGATGAAAAAGTGACGGATCTGCTCTATCGCTGCCAGCGCATGTGCGCCAAGGGGGAAGACTATCAGGAAGTATTCGACCTGATTGCCGCCCGATATATGGATATCGCGGAGGAACTTCACCTTCAGGTGAATTTGGGCCGCGAACTGGATGAGATCAATGAAGCCATCGGGCAGGGCGCTTCGGCAGACTATGCAGCCAGCCGGGGTGAATATCTGAATGGATTGCTGCTTGCGGACTTTTTGAATTATGCCTTTTTGGATGCTGCCCAAGTGATTTTTTTTAGGGAAGATGGTACCTTCGATAGTGAAAAAACCCAGGAGATCCTGTCCAAGGCATTAAGTGATAAACCCGCGGCAGTGATTCCCGGGTTTTATGGCAGCCTGCCCGACGGAAGGGTGCATACCTTTTCCAGGGGCGGCAGCGATATCACCGGGGCTATTGTCGCCCGTGCTGCCGGGGCGGAAGTTTATGAAAACTGGACGGATGTATCGGGCTTTCTAATGGCGGATCCCAGGGTGGTGCCCGGTGCACTGGAAATTGAAAGTATTACCTACCAAGAGCTGCGGGAACTGTCCTATATGGGTGCCAGTGTTCTGCATGAGGACTCCGTATTTCCGGTACATAGAGCCGGTATACCCACGAACATCCGCAACACCAATTGCCCGGAGCATCCGGGTACCTTTATACGCTTCAAACAGGATGAAAAACTCAACCCCCATATCATCACCGGTATTGCCGGGAAAAAAGGCTTTTCCGTAATTTCTGTGGAAAAGGCCATGATGAACACAGAGGTTGGTTTTGGCCGCAAGGTGCTGCAGGCCTTTGAGGAACTGGGAATTTCCTTTGAGCATATGCCTACCGGCATTGATACCTTGTGCGTGGTGGCACATCGGGAGATGCTGGATGGTTGCCGGGATGAGCTTGTCAACCGCATCATTCGCTTTACGGAGCCGGATACCGTCACCATCCACGATAATATGGCTTTGATTGCCACGGTGGGCAGGGGCATGGTGCATAGCTGCGGAACCGCCGCCCGCTTGTTTGGTGCCATGAGCCGGGCTGGTATCAATGTGCGAATGATCGACCAGGGCTCCAGCGAGCTGTCAATTATTGTTGGGGTGGATGAAAAGGATTTTGAAGCCACCATTCGCGCCATTTATCAAGAGTTTGTACATCTGGAAGAACTGCACTGAAGCTTGGCAGCCTTGCCGGAAGAAAGGCGAGACGATGGAAATTACATGGCAGATGCTGCTCACGGTATGCCCGCTGGCGATGCTGGCGGGCTTTATCGATAGTATAGCGGGAGGCGGGGGATTGATTTCCCTGCCTGCTTACTATTTGGCGGGGCTTCCTCCCGTGCTGGCTGCGGGAACCAACAAGCTTTCCGCTTCCCTGGGTACGGTAGTGGCTACCACCCGGTATTTTATTGCCCGCAGGATCATGATAAAGGCAGGCTTGTTTGCAGTGGCAGGAGCCCTGCCCGGCAGTTATTTAGGCACGCAGCTGTTACAAATCATCCCGGAGTATATCATGCGCATTGTAGTAATCGGGGTTATTCCCATTGTGGCGCTGATTGTTCTGCGCAGACGGGAAAGCCTGACCGCATCCCAGCGTATCCCTGACAGCCTTGTCTGGATCGTTAGTCTTTCAATTGGCTTTGTCATTGGCTTTTACGATGGGCTGGTGGGTCCGGGCACAGGAACATTTCTGATTCTGCTCTTTACCCTTATATTGGGCATGGAAGCGGTTACGGCCAGCGGCACGGCAAAATTGGTTAACCTGGCTAGCAACGTCGCCTCCTTAATAACGCTGTTATTGCACGGGAAAGTGCTTTACCTTCTGGGATTGCCTGCGGCTGTGTGTGCCATGGCGGGCGGATACATGGGTGCCAGCATGACCATCAAACGGGGCGGCGGCTTCATCCGTAAGATGCTGATTGTTGTATTAGCGCTGTTGCTTGCCAATATGCTCCTGGATGTGGTAACATAAACTGTTTCAGACTATGACTTGGCGGGAGATGTTTGCCCGCCCTGGAAAGGAAGCTTGGCTTATGCCGGACGCGCAAGAACGCATGATGAGCCTTTCTATTCCCGCCGATTCCTGCTGGGGGTTGGTGGTCCGTATGGCCTTGGGCGGCGCCGGAGCGCTGATGGGGTTGTCTATCGATTTGATCGATGATCTGCGCACGGCGGCCGACGAGGCTTGCGATTTTCTCTTGCACCAACCTCGTAAAGCCCGGAGGCTGGAGATGGTATGCAGCCTGCGGGATGACAAGGTTTGCACGGTTTTTTCATGCGTATGGGATAGTGCATGCCAGAACTGCGTGGAAACAGACTTGGATATAACCAGGGGAATTTTGGAAACCCTGATCCCTCAGGTGGATCTTGAGGAGGAGGGAGCGTGCATCCGTTCGGTTTCCCTAACGCTGCCTCTCCACTGTCTATGAGGTGGAACGGCCATGAATGATGAACGGTTGATGCAGCTTTTGCAGGTTTACCAGCAAAGCCCCCGGCCGGAACTGATGGAGCAGCTGGTTGAAGGCTATCTTCCTTTGGCCAAAATGATTGCCCGCAGATTCGCTGGGCGCGGCGTTGAGCTGGAAGACTTGGAGCAGGTGGCAAGCATTGGGCTGATGAAGGCCATAGAGCGTTTCCGCCCCGAGTTGGGGCTGCGCTTTTCCACATATGCTACTCCTACCATTACGGGGGATGTTCGCAACTATATAAGGGACAAGGGTGATACGCTGCGGATGCCCAGGGATACCAAAAGCAGACTATATCATTTGCAAAAGACACGGGATAGGCTTGCCCAAACGCTGCTCAGAGAGCCGACACTGCCCGAATTGGCCAATGAAATGTCCATTTCTTTGGATGAGTTATTGGCATTGCTGGATATGCGCAAAACACAGGAGATGGTTTTCCTGGACGCGCCTGTTAGCCCCGAGGATGAGCAGCGGATTTCAGCGCGGCTTGGGAGCGATGAAGATGGCTATGAATCTGTTGAGCACCGGGATTGGATCGATTGGGTATATCGGCAGATCAACCCAGATGAAAAAAAGCTGCTGCAGCTGCGCTACGAGCAGCGCCTGGGCCAGCGGGAAACCGCTAAACATTTGGGGGTAAGCCAGATGCAGGTATCCCGCATGGAGAGAAGGGTATTGACTCGGCTCAGAGGCATGGAGCAGCGGGAAGCACTGTAAAATTGCCACATTTGTAAAAAAGGTATAAAATGGACAATATATTGCAGGAGTTTTGCATTTCTATAACGAATGCTGGAAAAACTCTTTCAGGGAGGGAAGAGCATGTACGGACAGCGGCCACCTGTACGCCGGAAAAAAGGCGTGGGCCGCATCCTTATCATATTGGCGGTGCTTGGCTTTTCCGGTTGGTATGTCTATACAACCTTGGTACCCAGCGGCATACGAACGGCAGTGATACAAGCAGACACACTGGGTGCCAGTTATCGTGGCGATGCACTGATTGTGCGCAATGAAGCCGCATATGATGAGGATGGGGTGACCAGCGTTCAATATAAAGCTGAAGAGGGCAGCAAAGTATACCGGGGAGATGTAATATGTTTGGTATACTCCTCCGGTTACAGTAAAAAGGAAGTTGCCGCCCTGCAAAGCTACCGAGATCAGATTAAGGACTATCATGTTACACTGATTGAAGCGGAGAGCACCTACGATCAGAAGATGACCCGGCTGGAAAACGAGGTGATCCAACGGGCCAAGGAAGTACGCCAGATGGTTCATGGCGCAATGGGCAATATGCTGAATTTGGAAAAGATACTGGATACAGCCATAACCGCCCGCCAGGACTATCTCAGGGAAAAATACCGGGATGATACCCGCCTCACAAGGCTGTATGACGATGAAAGCGCACAGGTCAAACGTATTCAAAGCTATACCAAGCAGCGGGCTGCTACACAGGAAAGCCTGGTCAGCTTTTATACGGACGGTTACGAGACACTGAACACAACCAATTTTGAAAGCTATTCACCGCCCAAGGTACGGGCGATGATAAGAGGGGAAAAACCTGAGCTGACTGCTTCCCAGCGGGGACGCACCACAATATACCGCCTGGTTCGGCAAACCAGCTGGGGGGTATTGATGCTGATCGGTGATTCCAATTGGACTCCTGTTCAGGGCGCTACCTATCAGTTGAAGCTGGAACAGTTTGACAACACAGTGGTAAATGCTACGGTATCCTCCTTCACCCGTTCAGGCGGCGAATTGCTGGTGCGCCTGTCGGTAAACAGCGACGTGTCACCCGTTTTGTACATGCGCACCTGCCAAGCTGAACTGGGGGAATATGTAAACAGCATGGTGGTTCCTACCCGCTGCATTTTCCGGCAAAACAATATGGCCGGCGTTGTGGTAATGGATGGAGCGAGCCAGGTTTTTGTGCCGGTAAATATTGTGTCCAGCGATTCCGTGAATACTTACATCGAACCGGTGCAGAAGGGCATATTGTATGTAGGACAGACAATAAGGGTGTTTTAAGTACAGAAGGGGAAGTAGCATGGAGCAAGAGTTGGCTGCACGGGTGGCAAACATTCAAAGGGAGCTGGAAACAGCTTCTGCATCCTGGGGCAGAGTGCCAAAACTCATTGCTGTGAGCAAGACTGTGCCTGCAGAACGAATTGCACCTTTAGCAAACCTGGGCGTTTTCAACCTTGGCGAAAACCGTGTACAAGAAATTTTGCAGAAAAAGCCCGATTTGGACCCAAAATTTCGATTCCATCTCATTGGAAGGTTGCAAACGAACAAAGTTAAATATATAATAAATCAGGTGTGCCTCATTCACTCATTGGATAGAGTGGAATTGGCGCAGGAAATTCATCGTCAGGCGCTGAAAGCGGAAAAGGTGATGGATGTTCTTGTGCAAGTGAATTTTGCGGGCGAATCGCAAAAGGCGGGATTGCCGCCAGAGTCCGTTTTGAGTTTTGTAAAGGCATGTGCTGATCTGGAAGGGCTCAGTGTGCGTGGATTGATGGCCATCATGCCCCTTGAGCAGGACGCAGAAAAGCTTCGGCCGTATTTTAGGGGAATGCGCCAGCTGTTTGACAATCTCATCCGGGAAGAGATTCCCGGGGTATTCATGGAAGAATTGTCCATGGGTATGTCCCAGGATTATCGGGTTGCCGCTCAAGAGGGTGCTACCATGGTGCGCATCGGTTCTGCGCTGTTCGGCTCCCGGAGCTATGCTCCGGCGGTCATCAACAATTAGGAGGAATCCCATGGCTTTTCGCGATGTGTTTGATAAGGTAAAAGACCAGGTCACAAGAATGACTGGCAGCTTTTTTCATGGGGAAGAAGCATATCCGGAGCAGGCTTATGGGTATTCTCCGCAGGAGGCCGAGTATGCACCTCCGCAGGCATCCTATAATCCGGCCGGGCAGCCGGAATTTCAACCTACTCCTACCTATGAGGGTTCCTTTGCACAGCAGGTGCAGGGTTCTTATCAACAGCAGGCGCAGCAAGCCGCATATGAACCCCAGCCGCAAAGCGGATACCAATCCCCCTATGCGGGCAGTTTTGCCCAGCAGGCACAGCCGGCTCAGCCGCGAGCGGGCAGAGTCAATACAGCCGCTCCTGGTCAGTCTCCGCAAAAGGTGGTTCCTTTCCCCGGAACAATGACCGATGGAGCCGGCCGCGTGTTCGCTCACGAGACCCAAGTTCTCCAAATGCGGGATAGGGACGAATGCAAATCCATTATTGAGCATCTGAAGAACAACAGCACAGTCGTTATGAATATGGACAGCATTGCCAACGATACGGAAAAGCAGCGCTGTGTGGATATGTTAAGCGGTGCCGCGTATACCTTGGGATGCCAAATCAGCCGGATTTCTCCCCGGGGCGTTTATTTGATTACACCCGCCAGTGTCCGAGTGGAACTGGATGAGGCAACCCGCCGCATGAATGGGGGCGCCAGACCTGCGGCTGTAAGACCCAGCCGGGCACATAGTTATGCTGGCCGCGCATCAGGGCAGCCGACTGAAGAAGCAGGCTATGAAGCACCCGAAGCCCCCGCTTATGGAAATTATCAGCAGCTAGACTATCAGCCCTCTCCCTATTCTGGCGATGGAGAATACCAATCCGCCAGCTATCAAGGTTCTGATGTGCGCTATGCAGCCGGCTATGGCCAGGGTCAAGCCTATGGTACCTACGGCCGGTAGAAATACAAAGGAGGTACGCGGCGATGATTACATTTCTTTTTAACTTGCTGCGCCTGATTACCTGGCTGTATCAATTGGCGTTGTTGGCCTATGTGGTCCTTTCCTGGATCGCGCCGACAAAAACCACTTTTATGCAGCAGCTTGCAAGGATTATTGAGCCGGTACTCATCCCGCTGCGCCGTTTGATGGGGAAATATATCCCCTCTCAGTGGATGCGGGTGGACTGGTCGCCATTGGCAGCTTGGGCTTTGGTTTGGCTGGTCAGGGTTATTCTGGGCTGGATCTATGCCCTGCTGATCTGAGCATGGGCTTGCAGCCTCAGGATATATTAAAGGCCCGTCTTCAGGAACTGGCAGGGCGATGCGCCGCGGTGGAGACGCCGATATTTTCTCGGTTTATGTCTCCGGCTGAGGCAGAGCCAGCCAATCGCATCGCCAGGGAACAAAATGTAGAGGCAACGCTCTTTGGCGGGTATCCCCAGGCGGAGCGGGTGATTGCCTGCTTTCATTTGCCGGACGATCCGCCATCCGGGTTTCCATCCGTTGCCTTCAAATAGGCTGGTATGAAAGAAGCGGCAGTCCGGATCACCGGGCTTTGCTGGGTAGCGTGCTTGGGCTGGGTATTGACCGCAGCCAGATTGGGGATATTTGCCTGGGAGACAGGGAAGCGTTTCTGTTTTCCACTGCGGAGATGGCCGCCGTTGTGCAGGACCAGCTCACCATTGCGGGGCGGATTCCAATCCACGCCAAATTGCTTTTGCAGACTCCGCCCATGCCTCGGGGAGAACTGTCCTTCCTTCGGGAATCGGTGGCTTCCCTCAGGCTGGATGCCGTTTTGGCGGCAGGGATGCGGCTTTCCCGCACCCAGGCTTGTGACATCATCCGGCAGGGACTGGTGCAGTTAAATCATCGCCCTGCACTTAAGTCGGATGCACAGATTTCGCAAGGGGATCTGTTATCTGTTCGGGGGTTCGGAAGGCTGCGCCTTTTGGAGGTGGGTTCACCTACCAGAAAAGGAAGGCTGCCCATCCTTATGGAATATCCGGGAAAGATAAAATAACGGCCATTTTGTTCAGGAAGAAAGGAGACCTCGCCCATGCCAATTACCGTCGAAATGATCGAAGAAAAAGAGTTCAAAACCAAAGTGCGTGGATATGATCCCGCAGAAGTGGATGAATTCTTGGATCAGATTTGCGACGAGCTTATTGCGTTGCAGGACGAAATCGCTTCATTGCAAAATCAGCTTACTCAAGCCAAAGCACAGGCAACCAGACCGGTGAAGCCGGAAGTAAATGTGCCGGCCCCTGCTGCACGTCCTGCGGTGCCCGCGATGGCCAAGGAGCAGGAAGAAACGTTGCGTAAGCTGCTGCTGAATGCCCAGCGTGTAAGCGATGAAACGGTTGCCGAAGCCCATACCCGGGCGGAAGCAATTGTCGCACAAGCTCAGAAGAAGGCAGAGATGGCTATAGCAGATATTTCCTCTGAACGGGAAACACTTGAAAAAGAAGTGGAAATGCTGCGCAAGGCTGCCATGGATTATAGGGACCGTTTCAATCGCTTGATTGAGGATCAACAGCATATTCTTAAAGCGGAAACGGAATTGTTTCAGGATTAATCTGTTTTTTACATAGGATGCGCCTGGGGTGCGCTTCGGCATGTTCAATGAGAGGAAGACTTTTTCTTTTTCGTTTTGCCTCATTGAAGAAAACAGCCGGAGCGCCAAGCGGGCGCTTTTTCCTTTTTAGCATATAGCCGCCATATCCCCCGAAAGGAAGGACATGCAATGTCTTTTGACCCCAGTCTTCAATTTGAATCATTTCAACCCTGCCCTTTGCTTGCACCGGTGCCTGCCGTTTTGATAAGCTGCGCGGGACAGGATGGAAAGCCAAACCTGATTACTATCGCTTGGGCGGGTACGGTTTGCTCTGACCCGCCAATGGTGCAAATCAGCGTGCGGAAGGAACGGTATTCCTACCGATTGCTCCGGGAAACAGGGGAATTTGTTATAAACCTGGTGGGAACGAAACAGGCCTGGGCGACAGATTATTGCGGCGTAAAAAGCGGCAGGGACGTGGACAAATTTGCGCAGTGCCAGCTGACCCCGATTTCGGCCCCGCCTCTTTTCCATGCTCCGGCTGTGGGGGAATGCCCGGCTCATATGATGTGTAAAGTGGAGCAGGTGATTCCCTTGGGAAGCCACGACCTGTTTTTAGCAAGGGTAGTAGGCGTTCGGGTACAAAAAAGCCTGCTAGATGAAAAAGGTTCTCTTCATTTGGAAAGGGCCGGTTTGGTTTGCTATAACCATGGCGTCTACCAGGCAGCGGGAGAGGTCTTAGGTTTCTTCGGCTATTCCGTCGCAGGAGAAAAGGTATTGAAATCGCGCATGGCCGCCTACCGGACGGCAAAAGAAAAATTTGATCCTAAAGAGCGCAAAAAGAAATAAGGAAGATGTTACCCCTCCTTATTTCTCACTTAAGAGATTTTATCCCTTAAGAATCGCTTCTTTGCCACGCATGCACGGCAAAGGGAAACATGCAATTGTTAGGATTGAAGCAGCGCTTCCGACGCTTTTTGCAGCGCCTCGTTAAGGGTATGGGCTTGGGCCTCCTCTTTGGCCCGGGTATTCACATAGAGCTTGATCTTGGGCTCCGTGCCGCTGGGCCTGATGCAGACCCAATGTCCGCCATCCAACTCGAAATACAAAACGTCAGAAATGGGAAGCCCCATTTCTTTTTTTTGGCCTGTTACGGTATCTGTACGAATTCCGCTTGCGTAATCGCGTACTGCTTTAATAGAAAGAGCCCCCAATACTCTTGGCGGATTCTGGCGAAGCGCGGCCATAATCCCCTGCATCTTTTGTACCCCATCTTTTCCGGGCAGTGTTTTGGAAACTACCTTCTCTACATAGAAGCCATATTCTTTGAAAATCTCCTGCACTCTGTCATACAGCGTGATGCCTTCAGCTTTACAGGCCGCTGCGACCTCAGCGATCAACAGGGAGGCGTTAACACCATCCTTATCCCGCACAAAGGTGCTGGAAAGATAGCCATAACTTTCCTCGAAGCCGAACAGAAAAGTATGGCTTCCCGTATCCTCAAATTGCTGTATCTTTTCTCCGATGAATTTAAAGCCTGTCAAGGTGTCAAATAGCTGCACTCCATATGCGTCACACAACGCACGGGCTAATTCCGTAGTGACGATGGACTTCAGGGCCGCGCCATTTTTCGGCAGGCTTCCCTGCTTTTTTTTCGTGGACAAAATGTAGTTTAAAAGCACGCAGCCGATTTGATTGCCGGTCAGCAGCTGAAAATTGCCTTCCCGGTCCCTAACAGCCACACCCAGCCTGTCGCAGTCAGGGTCGGTGCCGAAGATTACATCGGCTCCTACTTGATTGGCAAGCTTGATCGCCAAAGCAAATGCCGCCGGATCTTCAGGATTGGGAACGGATATTGTGGAAAAATTGGGGTCGGGCAGTTCCTGCTCCTTCACTACGGCCACATTGGTGATTCCAACCTCCTGAAGGATGCGGCGGACAGGTATATTTCCCGAACCATGCAAGGGCGTGTACACAATGCTGAGCTTGCTTCCCTCACTGCCCATAAGCTCTGGCTGGATGCACAATGTGCGCACACGCCGGATGTATTCATCATCCACCTGTGCTTCACCAATGATATGCAGTAACCCCTGCTTAAGTGCTTCCTCTTCGTCCATGGGCAGGGCATCGGCATAGTCTGTCGTACGAATGCAGTCCGTGACGCCCTGGGCGGCTTCCGGGCCTATTTGTGCCCCATCCTCACCATAAACTTTATATCCGTTATACTGGGGCGGATTATGGCTGGCTGTTATGACTACGCCCGCGGCGCAGTGAAGGTGCCTTACAGCGAATGACAGAATGGGCACCGGGCGCAGAGCATCGAATAGATAAGCAGGAACGCCGGAAGCGCATAACACCAGCGCCGTTTCCCGGGCGAACTCCCGGCTCATGCGGCGACTGTCATAAGCAATGGCTACCCCCCGTTTTGCAGAAGCCTCATCCTGCTTCAGATATTGTGCCAAGCCTTTTGTCGCCCGGCGCACATTATACACGTTCATCCGGTTCGTGCCTGCGCCTAATACACCCCGCATACCGGCGGTGCCAAATGAAAGCTCCTGAAAAAAGCGATCCTCAATTTCCTTATCGTTTCCGGCGATGGCCGCTAGCTCCGCTGTTGTTTGCTCGTCCTGAGAAAAGTCCTTGCGCCAGCGCTCATACGCCTTACGGTAATCCACGCGCATCTTCCTCCCTTACGAAAAGCTTCTGCCTTTTATTATAGAGAACATCCATATATTTGGCAAATGAAATCTTTTTTTTTCATGAGCCGCATACGATATTTTCAGGATATTGTCCGTGAGGGAGGAATCGCAGTGGGGCGACGGATTGTTATCCTCTTGTTTGTATGCGCCACCCTGGCGCTATGCGTTTTTTTCCCCCAAGCTTGGCAGCAGTTGGCCCCGGATAACAGCCAAGAGCTGCCTCCAGGGGTGGATATCCCTAAAAGACAATTACTGAGGGTGTGGCTAATTGGGGATATGATGGAGGCCTCCGGCTGGCTTCGTAAGGAAGCAACACGGTTTGAGAAGGAGCAAAAAGGTGTCTCTGTCTATTTGCGTACCGCCCAGATGGAAGAAATCATGGCGAAGGATGCGGTGCTGCCGGATATGATCGTGTTCTCCCCTGGAATGATATCTGATCCGGAGCGGATATTTGCCCCAATCCAAGCGGATTTGCCCCTGGAGGAAGGAGCACTCAGAGCCGGACGATATCGGCTCACGCAGCTTGCTGTTCCCCTATGCCTGACAGGTTATGCCTTGTGCTATGATGGGACACTTTCATCAGGCACCCCGCTCCCTCCTGTTTCGACACCGCTCATAGGAAACGGCATATCGTCGAAACCGCTTGAAACCTTGGTTCCCGATGATGAAACTACGTTCCAGGATTTGATGGCCTGGCTTGAAGCTACACCTGTAAAGGGCAAGGCAGAACAGCAGGTTGTGGATTTTCAGTGCGCCGAGGGAATGCCCCTTTACGTATTGTCGCAGTTATCCGGCGGCCGGGAAATGCTTAACAAAAGGACGCTTTCCAAAACGCTTGGAACTGTCACAAAGGAAACGGCACTTGCTGATTTTCTAGCGGGGCGCTGCCGGGCTATGGTTGCCACCACCGTTCAAATGCGGCGCATAAGCACCCAAGGCAAGACATATGGTGTCCTTGCCCCAGTATCTCCCGTGTCTGATATGTATCTAAGTGCTGGCATTGTTGCAGGTGAAAATCAGGGGTTGGCCCTTTCCTTTTTCCAAGCGCTGCTTTCATTGGAGGGCCAGGCGGGGCTTTCTGGCAGCGGTATGTTATCCGTGCGGGAATCGTATGCCCTGTACAGCGGGGATCCATTATTGACCGGGGTGGAACAGCGCTATCAGCAGGATGTCATTCTGCCAAACGCTTTCTCCTATGATCCGATAACCCTGAATAGCCTGGCCAAAAGTGCCTGGAATAACAGCGGGGATATTTCGGATGCAATAGAACCTCTCCGGTGAACCTTTTTCTGTATATCGCCGCTGTCCCGTGTGCATACTATGTACCGACTAACAGTCTTATGGAGGGATGACAGATGGAACAAGCTTTACATAGGAGCCCCCGCACAGGCTGGCGCGAAGAGGAATCAGATACCCTGTTTCATGCCGTGCGGGAAGCTTCCCGACAGGGTGAACCCCTACGCAGTGTGTTTGAGCAGGTAGGGCAAACCCTGGGCAGAAAGCCCAACAGTATCCGCAATTACTATTATGCACAGCTTCGCCAACGGCCGGATACAAACCTCAGCCGCGCCGCACCCTTTCAAACATTTACGGAGGATGAGGTGCATGAGCTGCTCCGTGATGTATTGACGGCCCGAAGCCAAGGCATGTCTGTACGTGCCTGTGTCATGCGCTTGGCCAAGGGGGACAGGAGTCTAATGCTCCGCTACCAGAACAAATACCGGTCGATTTTGAAAAACCGGCCCCACATGCTCAATCAGGTGGCGGAGGAGCTGCGCAAAGAAGGGTTGGCCATTCCGGATGCTGCTGCGGGGATGACAAGGCAGTCTGGAGCATCTTCGGTACAGGCTCAATGGGCGCAAGCTCAGCAGATGGCTCAAAATTTGGGCGACCCTGCTGTGCAGCAGATGCTTGATGGGCTGAACATTCTTATGCAGCGGGCTTGTGCATACAAAAATCGGGATAAGACTGTTGAATTAGATCGGCTGCAAGTTGCATACGATCTGGCACGGATGCGCTGGGAGGATGATCAAGGCCGCTTAAAAAACGCTTGCGAGGATATGCTGAGAGTATGCCGTGAGTTTCTGGGCGTTTCAATGAGCCGGCGACAGGAAGGCCTGGAGGATTTTTCGGGGCTTTTGTCCGTTCAAATCTCACAATTGGAAAATGTATTAAGTCAGGGAGGCTAAATCCATGGGGGGCAAGAAATTAAATTCCCGCCCCCCGGTTTTGCGCACTTACGTTACTTTCCGCGGCTTCTGTAACTGGCGCAGACGCTTTCATCAGCGTTGGCAGAACTGCAATTGGGCTTAGGGGAAACTTGAATGTCGTTCAGAGAACATTTTCCTTCCCTAGCATGATACTCACAGCTGGCCACATCACAATGAATGCATTGGCCCCGGTCTTGATGAGACATTGTGCATACCTCCTCCGCATAAAGCTGAAGTGCCTGCCGGATGGGATTTTTCCATCCGGCAGGCCTATTTTGCACACCTGTCCCTGTTGCTATGCCGGGGCAAGTATGGTATATTCTACAAGAAAAAATGTGGAAAGCAGGATCCCTATGTTTAAAAAAATGTTTTCCCCCAAAGGCTTGGTCATTGCTGCGGCAGTTGGCGCCATCTATGCGGTGCTTACCTATGCGCTGGCCCCCATCAGCTATGGGCCTGTACAATTCAGAGTAGCGGAAGCCCTGACGTTATTGCCAGTATTGCTGCCTGAATCTATTCCCGGGCTGTTTGTGGGCTGCCTTTTGGCGAATCTTCTGGGGGGGTATGGCCCTCTGGATGTAATTTTTGGCAGCCTGACCACTCTGGCGGCGGCATATTTCACCTGGCGCTGGCGGCATAACCGTTATCTTGCCGCTTTACCGCCGGTTATTTTCAATGGCGTGATTATTGGTATTATTCTTTATGTTCAAATCAATGCACCGCTACTGCCCACCATGGGATATATCGCCCTTGGCCAGGCCGGAGCCTGTTATGTGCTGGGCCTGCCGCTTATGAAAGCACTTGATAAAATCGATCTTGGAAAACTTAGGTAATCAGAAATGGCTACCGGGCGGCCGCCTCCAGGGCTGTGAGGGTGTTTCCAGAGATTGCATAGCGTATATTCAGCGGCAGAGTTATTTGGTCGCGGCCATGACCTGCGTGAATGCCCTGCAAAACAGGCTTGCCGGCCGGCAATAGCTCGTGAAAAATATCCTTTAGGGACAGGGTGGCTTTATTTGCATCACTGTCACAGTTGGTAAAGTCTCCAAGCAAAATTGCGGCGCAGTCATCCAAAATGCCGGCATTGCGCAGTTGTGTCAGCATCGCGTCGATGCGGTAAGGTTTTTCGCCCACATCCTCCAGCAGGAGCAGTTTATCCCGCATATCCGGCATATATTCCGTTCCTATCAGGCTGCATAAAACGGATAAATTTCCCCCGGTCAGCACCCCGCATGCGTCGCCCTCGTGGAAGATGGAAAACGGGACGCCGTCGGGGTTTTTCATTTTGCCCAAGGGTTCTTTGCTTCTAAGAACCGTCAGCCAGGATGCTCTGCTTTTTTCTTCTCTAAGCCCTACAGGCCAATGTGCTCCAGCCATCGGGCCGTGAAACGACACCATATCGCAGCGGGCAGAAAAGGCACAGTGCAGCGCCGTTATATCACTAAATCCGACAAAGGGCTTTGGATGACGGCGAATCGTTTCATAATCCAATAGAGGCAAAATCCTGGCTGCTCCATACCCGCCTCTAAGGCACACGATAGCATCTAT
>JAEVYX010000034.1 GCA_023392515.1 Bacillota bacterium
CCACCTTCTCCGCCATCAATACCGACATTCGTTGGTGCAAATAAGCTCGCCGAATACGGCGGGCTTATTTGTTTGCCTGCAAATTGCCCCTTTAATACTGGCTTTCAGCGCTCTTTTTGCAGGAGTACACGGTTAGGCTCACAAACGGCATTTAGACGTTCGCGCTTGGCAGATGAAAGCGCCTCGGAGAATTCAAAAATACACGAATCTCCAAAGGCTCCCGTGTAATCGTGCAATGATGCACCCACCTCCTGCACGACGTAAATCAGGCGCTATGGATTGATGGGTAGCCTAAACTATTTGTGACTAATTTCAGTATTTGATAGGGAAAGACTCTTTCCCCAACTGCAGCCCGAAACGATAGACGCCTATATTGCCGCGCAACCGCAGGGGATACAGCCTCTGTTGAATCAAATGAGGGATACCCTCTGCTCCGCGCTCCCGGCAGCGCAGGAGCGTATTTCCTGGAATATGCCGACTTACTGGGACAAGCATCCCATCATTTTCTTTGCGGCATTCAAAAAACACATCGGGCTGTTTCCCGGTGATAAGGCCATTGAGCATTTTGCAGACAGCTTGACGGAGTACAAGACAAGCAACCATGCCGGAGATCAGGCAATCAAATACCCTCCATGTCACCCGCAACAGGAGGCGGCATGGAGGGTAGTATTGCATCTATTCTGCTCTTACCTTGCGGCCTGCTTTCTTTTGATCATTATCAGGGCGATAAGACATAGCGCAGTAAGTGCGCCAAATACGGCCAGCGTATTGTTGTCCCCTGTGGCGGGCATCTGATCCTGTACCACAAATTCGGCTTCGGCCATACCGTCGGTATAGTGGATGCGCAGGGTGTAGGTGCCCGGCGCAAGGGATTCCAGAAAGTCCTGATGCAAGGTGACAATGGTGCTGCCTCGCCTGACATCGTAATTGCTTTCATCCACCAGATCGCCATTTAGAGTTAGCCCGGTGAAGTCGTCAATATCCCCATCGGCTATGATGGTCATAGAGGAAGAACCGGAACCATTTTGCAGGTAAGCGCCGCCGACACCGCTCAGGATATCGATAACATTAGATTCGGTGCAGGTGAAGGTTACATCCGCCTGGGCTTTTACGCCGTTAGAACCTGTAATTTGAAGCGTATCGGTATAGGTACCCACATAGAGCCCGTCTTTGGGTACTACTGTGAAGTCTGCGCAGTCGCCAGGTTCAAGGGCGGTTGCAGACAACGTGCCGATCACATAATGGGCGGAGGTCGGCTGGTATAGGGATATGCTTTGGCTGCCCGTGTTTGTAACCGTTACAGTCTGACTTTCCGGTTGCAAGTACCCTTTCGCCAGGCTGTAAAAGTCAAGTGTTGCCGGGCTTGCGCTGATGGCATATGGCGCCTTTGTAACTGTGAAGCTAACATCCACGCTGTTGCTGGTGCCGTGATTCGTTTTTACCGTGATGGTCTCGCTGTATATACCCTCGCCCAGGCCCGTCTTGGGCTGCACGGTAAAGGTGGCGCTGGCTCCGGCACTTAAAACGGTTTTGCTGAGTGTACCTACCATATTATTGGTACTGGTAGGCGCAGTGAGCGTTACGGGGGAGTTGCCGGTATTGGTAACGGTAATGGTCTGTGCGGCGGGTGCGGCAGCATACCCTTCCGCCTCTCTGCCAAAGTCAAGGCTGCCCTTACTGAATGAAATGGTGTAGGTAAGGGCAATCACCGGGAAGGTTACGTTCACACTGGCGCTGGTGCCTTGATTCGTTTTTACCGTAATGGTCTTGCTGTTTGTACCCGCCCCCATGCCCGGCTTGGGCCGTATGGTGAAGGTGGCGTTGTCTCCGACGTTTAAGCTGGTTTTGCTGAGTGCACCTACCACATAATCGGTACTGACAGGCGCAATGAGCGTTACGGGGCAGCTGCCGGTGTTTTTAATGGTCACGGTCTTTGCATCAGGGGGGGAAGAATATCCTTGCATGACGCTGTCGAACTGTATGGAATCGGGATTTGCCGCAATGGTATATGTTTTGGGCACTATTGAAATCGCGTTGGTATAAGCTGTAAACCCATTTAGGGACAGCGCAATCTTCTGGCCATGATTTGATTGCCTCATTATGGTTCCGTTCGCAGGGTTGGCTGTTATGCCGCTGGAGGCAAATTTGCCTGGGGTATACCCCCCATAACCGTATCCATCGTCATAGCGCAGCACCAGCTCAAGGCCGTTCAGATTCAGAGCCTGACCCTCAATATAGGAAAGTACAGTCGGCTGCGTATATATCAATATGCCGTTGATTTTCGGAGTAGCCGTAGCCGGAAAGTATACGGCAAAGGTCAGTTTGTTGCCTTCCACATCCCCGCCGCTGACGGTACCTTTCTGTCGTATCGTCCCTGTATTCACGGTCGGTGTCAGTCCGCCTGATTCAAATTTGAACCCGGCATTCGCTGTCAATTCAATGAGGGCTCTATATGTACTGTTACCCATGAACGAAATGCCATATAACATATTAGCTGGGCCACCATCCTCGTTCTGCCATGCAACGCTGGTGACCCTATAACTGGAAGACCCTGGAGTGAGGCCTGACTCCCATACTGCCGCTCCACCTGTTACAGGGGCCACGATACCGCTGACACTGGCAGAAGTCATGCCCTTTGTTAAAGTGAGGCTAACACAGTCAAACTGTACAAGATCCTCTTTTGGCTTGTTATTGCTAATCTGTGCAGCAAGTTTTATTCTAAGCCGCCTTGTTCTGACATCAAGGAGAGTTCGATCAATATGGAGATCTTTCCAGAGGAGATTGTTATAACCAATTTCGCCTGCTAGAGACGTTGCCAATACATTTCCAGACTCATCCAGCATTTCCAGATGTATTGCACCAGTTGAGCCGGGCATCTTTATTCTCGTTTTTGCACTCACGTAAACGCATACCATGCCTGATGTAATGTCTGATGCCAAATTGGATATGTCAATTGTTTGAGAAATATATTCATTTGCATATGCCTTGGGATAATAAGTAAAGGCATTTCCCCCGTCTATAGAGGGGCCTACCCAGCTGTCCACCGGCATCAATACCATAAAGGCAGTAGGTTCGCAGGAAGCATCCCAGCCTGCCATTTCCGTATTGTTTTCTTCCGCGTCTCCGTTATAAACCAGATTCATATTGTAGGAGGCAGATGCTTTTGCTGCAGCAGGAAACAAAGATAAGAAAAGGAATGCGATAGCTAAAACCATAGGCGCTGACCCGCCTTTTAGAAATGATTTTGTTTCAATCATTTTCATTTGCCCACATGGATTTGTGCTGCTGCTGCTGAAATTTCTCATCTTTTTTATCCTCCGCTATTTATTTTCTGTATCTTGCATTTAGCAATTGAATTGTCTTTTGCGCTGACAAAGAGGCCTGCTTCTTTTTCTTATCAGCAAAGAGCAAAAGGACATGCGTATAATTTCGTCAGATCATAGGGCGTGTACTAAAAACAGTTTTGGTAAGATGTCGAGGCGATTTTTTCGGCCAACAAGGCTCCGAAGCCGTAGCGCCGCCTGTGGCGGATGAAACGAGGCGGAGGAGGCTGGCGAAACAAGCGGTAGAAGCGTAGTGAGCCACCGCGCCGATTGAGCCAGATGGAGCAGGACCGAAGGAATAGCAGCGCTATTTCGAGTTCAGGCAACGTAGTTGGGCGGAAATAAACACCCGGTATATGGTAAAAAATATTTTAGGGACACGCCCTAGGCTTGGTAAGCTGTTTTCAGGGCAGGCTCAATCCACCAGTACGCCATGAACGACAAAAAAGTCCTTTTCTCGGTTACCCCTGCACGTAACCAGGGTGATGATCTGGCTATCGGCGGTTAAGGTGGCTGAGCCTGCGCTTATTTCCGAACGCTTGACCAGCACATTCAAGAAAGACTGCTTCTCTTCCGCCGTATTGTATTTGAAGCCGCGTATTTCCGCGCTCTTCATTATGGTATACGCTGAGAATACATAAAAGGTTTTCTGTTCATACAGGCCGGTGAGCACAATGTTCCGGTGATCCCTTGTAAAAGCGGTCTTCCTGTATTGCAAAAGCTCATGGAACATGCTGCCGTCCTTCATGTTGTGGCCATACAGTACAAGATTGAAATCGCTTAAGTCCGCATCATTTGTGCTGTCCATGAAAATCGCGCCGCTTGCGTTTTTCTTTTTGGAAAACGTGTGGCTTTCATAGTAGCTGTTATCCCGGCCCTTCACGACCGGGTACCCGATGGCGGTACCTACAATTTCAAGGTATCCCACCGTGTCTCTGTTCTGCGCTTTTAATGAACGCATTTGCTGACTTACGTAAACGGCAGGCGTTGAGGCTGGGCTTATAGTGCGGGTGGGGCCCATCATCGCAGGGCTGATTTCCGGTTCACGAGTATCCATAGGAGCCAAAGTATCCGTGCTCGTCATGGCAAGGGCGATTTGATCATATTCGCTGACCGCCTGGCGATACTCGAAAAGCCGAAGGAGAAAGCCGGACACCGACAAAAGCAAAACGGCGTACAGCACAAGCACAAGCGCCTTGTACTTGCGGCGGGGCATTTTGCCGCTTACGGATAGATGGCACTTTTCTTGAGGGTAAAACCCGCTGTACCTGAATTTTTGGCGCTGGTTTTTGATGGCAGTTTCCCTCCGTAGGGCAAATATTTGTCACATGCGCTTATAAAGCGGCCAGCTTTTTTCTGAGCAGTATCAGGGTGATAAGACACAGCGCCGCCAGTGTTCCAAACACGGCCATTAGCATTAATTAACAGTATATGCAATCATGGCGAAAATGCAACCTTTTTTGGATATTTGACGAAAATGGGTGACTTTGTGAAATTGGAAGACGGTGGATTTATAAATGGAAACGGAGTTGTGCCGGTGCTAGAAAATCAAAAAACGTGCCCATATCCGCATGCCCCCGTGTAATCGTGCAATGATGCACCCACCCATCCGAGACACAAAAATTCCTCCGAAATGGCAATGATTTGCTTTTGCTTCTTGTTTCGGTTTACCGCGATCAAGAACACCTTCTCGCATATATCCTAATGACAAAGGTAACCAAGCATCCTCGGTTCCTCGAAGCGCTTGGCATTCTGGAATCTAAACTGGTCAATGGCCAGGTTGTAGTGGAGCGAGTCAATCCGAAGTTGGCCAAGTTCGCCTTGTGCAAAAAGGGAGCACCTAGTGCGCTGGGAACCAAACGATACCACGAAATACTCAATAACATTGGACGATGATGTCGTGCGTCAAATGAATCGCTGTGGCGCGGCGCGGTTGAGCAGGGCGGATATTGGAGGACGGAACCATGCGCTTTCTTTTCAAGGACGGGGTTGTGGTAGAAGGGTAAGGCATCATGTACAGCCTTAGGTTCCGTATTGGGCTTGCGGCTTTCCCGTGTAATGATGCACCCACCCTGCACCCAACGCACCCGCGCAACTAATGTCGGATTAGACATCAATACCGACATTCGTTGGTGCAAAAGAAGCTTGCCGATTGCGGCAGGCTTCTTTGTTTGCCAGCAAATCTCCCATGAAATGCTGACTTTCAGCGTTCTTTCTGCAGGAATACACGGGTGAACTCACAGGCGGTATATTGACGTTCGCGGTTGCCAGAGGAAAGTGCCTCAGGGAACTCAAAAATACACGAATCTCTAAAGGCTCCGGTGTAATCGCGTACTGATGCACCCACAAGAAGAACAAATCTCTATGCTGGGGCAGAGGATTGCTCTGCATATAACATGATTCTACATATTGCCTATAGCTGCTGTGACGTTCTTGTTTTGGGTGTAGAGATTTTTATCCAGTACTTTGCTCTCTGGCTGTGACCTCATTGCTTTTGAGACCTTTGTAGTTCTCTGCGCAAACACTTTCTATTCCAGGGAAATATTTGCTACTTTGAGATTGATAAAAAAGCGAGTATATGTATAATATATTTATTAATGATTGTTTTATTCTGGATTCAATTGATTAGCTATGCTGGCTAGCAGATCCTGTTGTCGTTCTAAAGAGTACTTGATACAAGGAACTTGCTTGCATAACAAGATAAGCTGCAGCGGCTGCGGTGCGTTCGAATGTGTGTTCCCGGAAACAATGCCCGCCACACAAGTGCTGAACAGATTACTATCACAGGATTCACCCTATATGTATGTTTGCTTGATCTCCTCCAAACATGATGAACCAGAGCTTGTATGAACTGAATATCTTGAAGCCCCCAAAGGCAAAACCCTCAAAATCCTCGATTACATACTGCCTGTTCCTAAAGGCATCACGCTAACCAATAACGGAACATTATCAGTGCATAGGCTAAACGTCGAAGGCAATTGCGAAGGTCAGCCATGGTCACCATAAAATTATTTTGGACAGAGAGGTGTTTAAATGGGTTCGCTTTTCTCCATGGTACTATGTACGGCTCTTGGTGTAAGCGTAATCGCCGCGGTGATCCTGCTCGCAAGGCGATTGTTCCGTCAAAAACCAAATGCGCACGCCCATAGGAACTCTGCTTATCGAACGATAACCGTTGCCTTTTTTGCAATCGCGTTAATCTATGCTATGGCCATTACTGATTCACCATACTTGGGCGGTTTGATAGAAACGGCCCTCGGCAGCGCGGCGGAAAGCGGTACCGCGGCAACCGCCCCCACTGAAGTTGATCTTCTGCGGCCGGGTAAGGTTCTGCGCCTTGGCGACTGGGTATATTATTCACCTGAATATACACTACTTTATCGAATGAAAGCAGATGGGTCGAATAACGAAATGATTTTCAATGCCGATTGGGGGTTGATCCGTAGCAACGGTATTCATAATCTGGCCCAATGCGGGGATTATCTTCTTTTTACCCATGCAGCCTATATATACAAAATGGATTTACATACCTTAGAAACCACGGCCCTGGTAAAGTCAGCAAACGAATCAGCCTGCTTTGCCTTTGCGGTCAACGGCAATACCATCTATTTTGTCGAAACAGGAACCGGTTTTGAGAGCGAAGAATCCGGTTATATCAATGGCCTTTATCAAATTGACATAAATGGAACGAGCCCACAACAAATCACCACCTGGCCCCACGGTTTTTTCTGGCAGATACAGCTTTATAATGATGAAGTTTATGTCAGCCAACAGCATGGGCCGTTCTACCGTGTCAATTTGGACGGTTCAAATGTAAGGCGAATCCCAAACTCCCTGGATGCCGATGTGGCTGACTTTATCGTCTATGAAGATCATATCTATGGTCGTTCGCTCTCCGGAATTCTTTTCAGATCGGATGTAAATGGCGGTCATTGTATTCCAATTTCACAAGAATGCTCAAGCTTTATTATCGCTGATGGCATGATGATGTATAGTGAAACAAGCGGCGGCATATTTATGTGCGATTTGGATGGCGAAAATCAGAAAGCCGTTTCTCAAAGCTTTGCTGATATTTGGGCAAGCCGTGAGAATAAAATGCTGATCAACGACAGGGAAAAGGGGCCTCTGCTGCAAGACATTACTATTCTCGGCGACAAGGCAAGCATGAAAAAGATAGGCGATGCATGGGCAGGATCGACAGTCGCCTCCGTTACCTCCGTTGATGAATTTCTCGCAGCAACTGAGAACGATGAGATTGAAACGATACAGGTCGATTCCAGTATAACATTAGAGGGATCATATGCTCTCTATTCGTCTAACATAAAGCTTTATCCGTCTAAAAATAAGCATACCTTGATCATCGATAAAGGCGCTGTCCTGACGGTGAACGATTTGAACTTTATGCTATCGGGTTGCAATGTAATCATTCATGGGGAATTAGTTGTGGCAGGGCGCATCATGTCCTATGAAGTGGCTGAGTTTACCGGCGATGGCAAGATAACCTGCATTGGCCGCGGTATGATCGAATGCCTGATCCGGCAGACGAGGCCGACCACACAAGAGTTGAATACAATATTATCACAGAATTCGCCCTATACGAGTATCGTTTTGAACTTGCCCGTTGGTAACGAACCGGAGCTTGTAATAACTGAAGACCTTGAAATTCCCAAAGGCAAAACCCTCAGAATCGTCAATCATTTCCTCACTGTTCCTCAAGGTATCACATTAACCAATAATGGAATCCTTATATTGCCTGAGCTAAAAGTGGAAGGTAAGTATGAAGGCAGCGGTATTCTTGATGAGCAGGTTAAAAAATAGCAAGGGCGCCGGGCGACCGAGAACTGTCCTTTGAGCAAGCACTATCTGCTGTGCAAACACAAATAAAAAGCATCATGGCAACGA
>JAEVYX010000059.1 GCA_023392515.1 Bacillota bacterium
GTGAAGGGTGTAAGGAAACCTTGCTCCGCAAGGCTTCCGAAGCCACCGCACATGTCGCTGGCTTCGGATTTAAAGTCGGAGGGGTCGCCCCTCCGACACCTCCCAGAGGTTTTTTGACAGTCTGAGCGGCAGATCAAATCCGTCTGCCGCTGCTTAAAACTTGTTTTCTTTATCATGAACGAGTAGTTATTAACCGTTCTTAATCGACATGGGCATCAATGCCGAGACAAGCGGATGCCATATTCGATGGCGTTGACGAGGCTTTCCTCGGTAGCTGTTCCTTTGCCCGCTTGGTCAAAAGCCGTTCCATGATCGACCGCACTGCGTATGATGGGCAGTCCCAGGGTGATATTCACACCTGACACGCTTTTCCACAAGCCTGTTGATTCGTCAAGTTGAAAACCAAGCACCTTAAGTGGAATATGTCCCTGATCGTGATACTGGGCCACAACAATATCATACTGCCCCCCGATTGCCTTGGAAAAGAGTGTGTCCGGCGGAATAGGGCCTTGGGCGTCGATTCCATTCTCCCTTGCAGTTTGGATAGCCGGCATAATATCGTCTATTTCCTCGTGCCCAAACAGCCCATTTTCACCCGCGTGCGGGTTAAGGCCCGCTACGCCGATACGCGGATTGGCAATGCCCAGCTGCTTGCAGGTATGGTATGCCAGACGTATTACCTCAAGCTCACGGTCCTTTTTGCAGCGGTCACAGGCTTCGCGCAGAGAAACATGGGTAGATACATGCACTACGCGCAAATTTCCATGCGCCAGCATCATCGCATAACTCTTCGTTCCCGTCTTTTCCGCAAAGATCTCCGTATGCCCGGAATAATGCCATCCCGCAAGGTTGAGCGCCTCTTTATTCATCGGTCCGGTGATCGTTGCGTCAACTTCCTTCTCCATTGCCATCCGGATCACTTTTTCGATTGCCCTATATGCCGCATTTCCGCCCTGCAGGCTTACCTTGCCCAGTTCCAATGTGTCCATATCTACAATATCCTGGTCAAGAATATCGATGGTCCCATATATGAACCTGGCTTCGCCAACGCTTGTTACCGGATGCACCTTCATGTTGGCTTTCACTATGGCTACAGCGTTTTCCAGTACCCTTGCGCTGCCCACAACCAAAGGACGGCATTTTTCGTATATCTCCTGCCTTGCCAGCGATTTTGCGGTGATCTCAGGCCCAATACCGCATGGATCGCCCATGGTAATCCCTAAAATCGGCCTATCCTTCACATGCTTCACACCTTTTTGCCGTTCGTTCGTATTTTTTGTCCGCATCAGGGTAGTCAAGGCGCATATGGGCACCCCGGCTTTCCTTTCTCATAAGCGCCGCGCTAACCATTAGCCGCATGGAAAGAATCGTCTGATACGCGCAATCGTCCTTCCGCAGCAATGGGTCGTTAAGTATGTCCAGCAGGGCCATTTCAGCATCAAGCAGCGTTTGTCCGGCTCGGTAAATGCCAAGCGCATTAGCGGCAATCTCCCGGGCGCCAGGCACAAATCTCTTATATACCGATTCATCCGCCACATATTCGACCGGCAGTTCATCTTTCACAGAGGTTCGTTCGGCCTTAGCAATTGCTTCAGCACACAAAAGACCTGAAAGCGTTGCCTGGCTGGCTGCGTTTCCGGCACAGCGGCAGGCGCCATGCACTCCACCGCAAGCTTCACCAACTGCATAAAACCCGGGCAGCGTCGATTGATAACCAGCATCTACCTTAATGCCTCCCGAGAAGCTGTGGGGCATGGGGCCAACCTCAATCAGCTGCTTATTGGGGTCTGCCCCGTTTTCCATAAGGCGGTCAAAGAACCAGGGGTAAGCTTTGAGGATATTCCGATCGATGTGCCGAAGATCGACCCAGCACCCTCCATGGGGTGATCCCTTCCCGGCTTTGACCTGCTTCCAGATTTCCCGGTTAATGAGCGTTTTGGGCGCTCCGCCTTCGCCCACCGGGCGAACCTTCAGCAAGAAGCGCTCACCTTCGCTGTTGAGAAGATATGCACCCTCCCCTAACATAGCCGTGGGGCATGGCTCTCCAACAGCTCCAGGCGGATCTAGAACCACCATGGGTTCATACTCCAGAAATTCAATGTCAATCAATTCAGCCCCGGCCTCATGCGCGATGGCGAGGGTGTTGCCCTTGATATCATCGGGATAGGTGGATGCACCCAGCAAATGCCCAATGCCGCCCCAAGCCGCCACGACGGCAGGTGCATATACATTGGAAAGCGCTCCGGAGGGATCCCGAACCGTAATACCGCAGGTGCGCCCATCCTGCTTAAGCAGTTTCAGGCATTCATAGCCATCAAAAAACTGCACGCCCTTTTCCTTCAACCATTCCGTTAATGTGCGAAAGATTCGAACCCCGATTAGTTCCTCCGTGCAGCACAGGGAGCGGGGATGGGTATGCCCTGATACATGTCTAAGCAGCGTTGAGCCGTCTTGCTTGCGGGCAAACTGAACGCCGCATCGTCTGAGAAGCGCATAGCCATTTACTGTATTATCGCACATCTCGCGCACAAGGCACGGATCTCCAAGATTGTAGCCGGCATGTAACATATCCTCACAGTATTCTTCGGGTAAATCTCCATACGGATTATCCGGTAGCACAAAATTGATCGCGGCTATATAGGGGGTGCCCCCCAGACCCGTAGCGTACAGGCTTATGTTTTTGACTTCCTTTTCAGTAAGCCTGGCGGCGCATGCAAGCGCTGCCAAACCGGAGCCTACGATTATCACGCCGTGTTGATTGCTTGGCATATCCTTATCTCCTTTCGCCGCTATACGGAGGCAATATTGGAGGATTGCTTTTTTGCCTGCAAATGGTTTAGTGTAAGAACGCCGGCAGCAATGATAACACCAACCACCGTGGTTATCTCTTCAGGGCTGATCGTACCTATGGCCGTTGCGAGCAGCACAATACGCTCCCACACCTGCAGCTTGGTTTTGAAAAATCCCGAAACCACGATTGCAAGGAGATATGATCCCGTAAAAAGCTGCACAGCTCCCAGAACGATTTGCAGCAACGTGCCTTCCAGCAGAATAGCCGGATTGTAGACAAAGATAAACGGAGCCAGGAAGCCGACAAGCGCGTAGGTCATGCCGGTCCAGCCGGTCTTCATGGCCGATGCGCCTGCAATCCCTGCCGCTGTATACGATGCGACACAGACAGGCGGCGTAATCTGCGCCATGATGCCAAAGTAAAATACAAACATGTTTGCTACAAGGGGACTGACGCCAAGTCCGCGAATGACCGGAACAAAGAGGATCACGCCTACCAAATATGCAGCGACAGTCGGCAGCGCCATGCCCAGCAATATGCAGCCGACCATGGCTACCAGCAGCGCCAGAAAAAGATAGCTTTGTCCAAGGGTACCAATTACGCTGGTCAAATTTGTTGCAAAACTCGTCTGCATCGTCACAACATTAATGATAATACCGCACGCGGCTGTGGGAATAGCAATCTCCGCCGCCTGTTTCGCACCTTGCAGGCAGCACTTGCCCAGTTCTCTAAGATTGGCATAATTTTTCCGGTCATTGACAAAATAGCTTATTACATTGCATGCCAGGCAGCTGAAAATGCCTACCATTCCTGAGCGCATGAGGGAATTGCCCCGAATGATCCAAATCACCAATAAAATAGCAGGAAGGAGCAAATACAGGCGTGGCAGTATCTTTTGCTCCACTTTGATTTCAACATCTGCGCCTGCCGTGGCAACGGCACGCTTGCGCGCCAGCATCGTTACCAGAACAAATACCGCAAAGTAAAAGGCCAGCGCGGGAAGGATAGCGGACTTTGCCACCGTGAAGTAGCTTACACCCAGCATCTCCGCCATAATAAAGGCACCTATGCCCATGATAGGGGGCATAATCTGTCCGCCGGTAGACGCAACCGCTTCAATTGCACCTGCCTCATGCGGTGCGTATCCGATCTTTTTCATCATAGGAATCGTCATGACGCCGGTTGTGGATACATTGGCCACAGCAGATCCGGAAATCATGCCCATCAAGCCGGATGAGATAACAGCAGCTTTTGCAGGGCCGCCTGAGCTTTTATTTGAAAATTTCATGCCGATGTCTATCAGCAGCTGACCGCCGCCGCATGTGGAGAAGAAAACGCCGAATACAATAAAGTAAAACAAACAGCTGGCCGATGTATACAGCGGGGTTCCAAAGATGCCGGATTCCCCCATGGTCATTCCCTGTGTGAATTGTGCAAGGAATCTTGCAAAAGACTTGCCTTTCGTGAACAAAATGCCTGGCAAATAAGGCGACAGCCATGCATAAGCAATAAATATGGATATAAAGATCAAAAGAACTGAACCGAGCGTTCTTCTTACGGCCTCCAGCAGCAATAGGCAGGTAACAAGCATGAACACAATATCGATAGGCTTCACGGTATCAATAAAGGGGACAAAATCAATCAGCCGCTGGCTGTTGGTGATTACGTAATACAGCATGAAAGCAATGCCGGCAAATGCAGCCATATCAAAAGCCAGAAGCCATTTCTTCCCGGGACACTTTTCATTGACGGGCTTATATAAGTAGATGACCGCCAGCGCAAGGATGAGATGCAGCGGACTTTGCCGCATAGGAGGCAGCTGTTTTATCAATGCCAGATATATTTGGAAAACAAAGAACAGAGCGACAATAGCAATAATGATTGCCTTTTTTGGCGCCATCTTCTCGCTGCTCATAAAAAGACCTCCAATCATTTAGAAAGTATCCGCTAGAGCAAAAAAGGAGACATCTCCTACATGCGCGGCCGATTCGGCGCCACATATTAGGCGGAGCTTCACGAGCGAAGGATTTCCGCTCGTGAAGCTCCTTCCATGTCTGAAAGATCAGTTCACTTTGTAACCCATTTCGGTGTAGTATGCCAATGCGCCGGGATGAAGCGCAACGCCGGTCAGCGTAATGGAGCCAGCAGTTCCAGGATTGAAATACTTCATGGCGGCAACAGCATCACCAAGATCCTTCGCGTTTTCGCAGATCGCCTTTGTCAGGGTATATGCCACAGCATCTTCCATGGTGGTAGATACGAGCACAACCTGCTGCGAGCCTACGGTTTTGATTTCACTTTCCTGGCGGTTCCAGGTGTTGGGTTCCACGGTTACATAGTCATAGCCCATCAGCACGAGCTTGGCCAGCGTATCATCAGAAATCTGTACATCATACATGTCGTGAGTCAGGCAAAGTTCGGTGGTATTGGCCTGACCAGCGCCCAGGTGATCGATGGTCATATGGTACAGATCATCCTGCAGGCCGCTTTTGATAGCGTCGCCGCCGGTCTTTTCCACAATTCCGCCCCAGGAGATGATATCGTCAAAGGTGACGCCCACAGCCTCAAGCACCTTTTCTGCGCTAAGCTCGCCCAAGGTACCATTCTTTTTGATGATGAGCTTTACGGGATACTTCTTCGCAACCAGGTCTTCCAAGGTGGAAATGCCCGTCTCATCAACAAATTTCTGTGTAAACATAACGTTTACAAAATCATGTCCCATACCACCGGCCAATGCGGCAATTGAGGTTGTGGGTTCATTATCAAGAATGCCTTCCTCAAAAGACCACTTAGCCGGGCCGGCGTTGGACATAACCATGTCGCACTGTTCGGCATTGTTAACAATAATCGGAGCACCGACACCACCGGGAGATGTGGTGGTAATGTTGACCTTGGATCCTTCGGGCAGCAGTTTGAGAACCGCCGCTTGAATCGCCGCCGCATACGTGTAAGCAGCCGTGCCGACTTCTTGTGCCGCAAACGTCAATTCAACCGGCGCAGCCAGCGTATACTGCCCTTCGGCCAGAACGGACGTGATGGAGCATGCCAGCACCATGGCCAGTGACAATACTAGGACGAGTAGCCTCTTCATGGAATAATCCTCCTTTTTTTATTTATCCGCATATGCAGATAATCTGAACCGCCTCGCACGGGCGATATCATTCCGTCAGCACATACCCTTTTGGGCATTCTCGGCAAGTACCTTTTGGATAGCTTCCAGGCCTTCGGGAGGAATCAGGTTAAATGGTGCCCGGCAGGGTCCTACGGGGTAACCAAGCATGGCCACCGCCTTTTTCACTATGGTGTTAGGATTCCCGAACTTGAAACAGGCACGGAAACTGCGAATGCTGTCCTGATAAGCGCGTGCCTGCTCATAGTCTCCCGCAATGAAGCACTCATAGATGGACGACATGGTTCGGGGATATACATTTGCACACCCGGCAATACCACCGGCGCCCCCCGCGTACAGATTCCACAATATCAAGCTATCGTTGCCGGAAAGCACGCTAAAGGGGTTTTTGCTTTTTGTTTGTTCGATGTATTGCAGCATGTTGTCAAAATTCCCGGAGGAATCCTTCACGCCCACAATGTTCTCAATGGCGGCTAGCTTTCCAACCGTTGCCGGCGCAAGGGCATTGCCGGTACGCGCCGGAATGTTGTACAGTACAATTGGCATATCGACGGCCTTTGCCACAGCCAGATAATGTTCATACAGTTCATCCTGACTGGCCGCTGCAAATGAAGGCGTAATGACAGACAACACGTCCGCGCCAACGCTTCTGGCCATCTGGGATTGGCAGATCGTGTCCTTCGTCCCGATGCAGCCCGTGCCTGCGTAAACCGGAACGCGGCCGTTTGCTTCTTCGACTACGATCTCAAGCACCCGTTCCTTTTCCTGATTGGTAAGAATATAGCCCTCCCCGTTTGTACCAAAGCAAAAGACACCATGTACGCCGCCTTCGATCATACGGTTGACCTGGCTGCGCAATTCCTGCTCGTTAATGGATTCATCTTCGAACATGGGAGTAAGAATCGGGGGAATGATCCCTTTCACTTCAGTCACAATACATTACCTCCAGATAGATTGAGCGTGCGTCCTCAGCCGTAATCTCCCGCTTGTTGTTTGCAAGCAGGCGAGTAACTTTCATTCCTGCGCAAACCAATTCCTCAAGATCGTCGCATCCTATGCCATACGCAGACAGGTTCGTATGAATACCAACATTTTTTACAATTTCTTCCATGCGGTGCAGTACCCACTTTGACTTTTCATCGTCCTGCCTTAATACCCCGCCTGGACGTACACGGTCGTAGATGAATGAAAATTCCTCTGTGCAGCAAGGCTCGTTATAGCGCATAACCGGCATGAGAAGAATGGCGTTGGATATCCCATGGGGAATATGGTATCGCCCTCCAAGGGGATAAGACAGCGCGTGTACCCCGGTTGTACCGGCTGCAGCAATTGCCACACCTGCATAGAACGAAGCCAGCAGCATATTTGCCTTGGCGGACATGTCCTCCGTGTCTTCCATGCAAGCAGCTTCGATATTCGCCTCAATAAGTCTGAAGGCTTCCAATGCATACAGATTGCTGAACGGCGTTGCTTTTTTGGATGTGTAGCACTCAATAGCGTGCGCAAGTGCATCAATCCCCGTTGAAGCAGCAATTTTGCGCGGCAGCTTCCGAATCATTTCCACATTCAAAATTACCGTATCCGCAATCATGTCGTAATTCACAATTCCTACCTTCAGCGCTTGCTCAGGAACTGTTACAATCGCGTTTGGCGTAGCTTCCGCTCCCGTTCCAGCCGTTGTAGGGATCAGGATGGTCCGGTTCGTCTTGACTGCTTGGCCGGGATTATTCAGCAGATCATATATCGTGTATTGATCCGTATCCAGTATACCAGCCAGCTTCGCAATATCCATGACGCTGCCGCCGCCAACTGCCACGATGATATCCGCACGGAGAGCTCGAAACCGCCTAATGATTTCCGCCGCCTGGTGCACCGTAGGTTCAGCCGGAAGGTCATCAAGTACATCAACGATTATCCCAGTCTTGGACAATTCATCCAAAACGCCATCTATGAGCCCGGCTTTCCGTATGGTGCAGTCCGTAAACAGTGCTACACGACTGCTTCCGGCAAGGAGCGCCTCCAATCCGGAAAACGGTTTATCGTCCGAAAGAACCAGCTTTGGCATTCTTAATGCGTACATATTTCTTCCCTTCTGGCGGCCTTCAGCCGTTCGTTCATCTCCACAAAAAATTCAGCAGTGCCAAAACCTCCAGCTTTTGAGATAAGGTCATGCTTCTTCCCGTGATATTGGAAGGTAGAGTAAACTGCGCCAGGCGCGATTTCCCACAAGGGTGTAATGGACTCAATACCCAAGCGGCACAGCACGGCCAGCAACGTATCGCCACCAGTAATTAGCAGCGTTGCCTTAAACCCATCGTCCAGCATGCAGGCGAGCAAACTGCTTAGGTTTTCAGATACACGCTCGCGAGCCCTGGACAATTCATCGCCTTCCGCAAGGGAATCATTACTGGTTACAACAATCATTGGCGCTTCTTCCTGCCAAACTTTCCGGATCTGCTCCACCTGGTTATCGCTTATCCCGTCCGCCAATGCTGCATCTTGCAGCAAAACCCTTCTGAAACCATTCCGCTGTGCAAAGGCGATTTGATTGCGCGTAATGGGATTAACGCTGCCACAGAGTACAAGAAGCCTTTCCTCAGGGAACAAACGCTGCCTTTCACACTTCTCAAACCAAAGATGCTCCGGTAAAACTGCAGCGAACCCAGCACAGCCGGCCATCACATGCAGCCTCTTGTTTTCCATAAGCAGTTTTGCCGTTTGCTTCATATCCTCATCTGATACGCAGTCATATACATTTACACCTTGGACGTCAGTTGTTTGGCCCGCAGGCACAACGGTTGTCTGCACTTGACTTTGCTGGGCAATAATATCCGGGATATAAGAATAAGAAACTGCTTCAAACGGGTCTGACCCAAAGACGCTTTCATGCACAGGCTTGCCATCCACCCACTGAACACCATCAACCGTTACCCGTCCCATCTGAGGGAACGCAGGCAAAAAGGTAAGCTGATTTTGCCCCGATGCATCCAACATGGCGGACAATTCGGCCCCAATATTTCCTCGCAAAGCTGAATCCACTTTTTTGTATAGATAAGGCACACCAGCTTCCACTGCTTTGCAGGTTATATCGAAAACCGTGCGGTATGCCTGCTCAGCGGTCATGTGACGAGTTGTTGTATTCATAACCAATACGTCGGTGTTTTCATCACGAAACCCATAATGTATATTGGCTGTGACAAGTGTCCTGACACCTGCATCCACAAATTTGATTGCTGTATCCAGCGTACCGGTCATATCATCCGCCAGTACCAATAGCTTCAGCATTGATTCCTCCATCCCAGCCCGGCTACATCCGGTAGATGTTTTTCATGTTTATTTTATGCTATTAGAGCCACCGCAGTAAATAGATAAAAAGATGATATTCGTTTTATTTTGACACATATCCATGATTTTTTTATTTGATATTCTTGCGATATTAATTTACTAGTGATATAATTGAAATATTAAGACAAATATGTTTTAAATTGAAACACGCGAGGTATAGTATGCAGAAGACAAAAGTATTAGCCATTGCTCCCTATGACGGGTTGCGTGAAGTCATAATCACCGAGGCAGCCTCCCGTGATGATGTTGAAGTTGACGTATATATGGGCGACCTTGCAGACGGTGCCGCAATAGCAAAAACGCTCGAAAATTCGGGCTATGACATCATTCTGTCACGGGGAGGTACAGCCACCCTGATTGAGCACGCTGTAAACCTGCCCGTTGTAGACATCACGCCCTCCGTATACGATCTTTTACGCTTTATCAGAATGGCCGAAAACATACCCGGCCGCTTTGCGGTAGTAGGATTCTTTAGCATAACACATATTGCTGAAAAACTGTTTGATTTAATTCAGCACAAAATAGAAATCGTGACCCTCCAAGAACAGGCGGATGCGGATGTTGTGGTAAAGCGGCTTATTGATGAAGGCTTTACGCTCATCGTAGGGGATGCCATTGCGGTTTCCACAGCAAAAAAATTACGCATAAACAGCATTTTGATTGCTTCCGGCATAGAAAGTGTGCAAGCAGCGCTGAACGAAGCCGTACGGCTGAAGCAGGTCATCAGCACAGCTATGCAGCAGAATTTATTATATCGTGACATTTTGGATAAAAGTGATTTAAGCGTTATGGCCTTTGGGGCAGATAAGAAAATGCTCTATTCCAACCTGTCGCAAGATCAACTGGAATATCAACGAGTTTTCTGTTCGCTGTCCGAATATGTTCCCGCAGCACTGAAGGAAGGCGAGTTTCACATTACTCGCCGGTCGAAGGGATATTTGTTTGAAATTACAGGCATAAAATCCCAGCAGGTAATTGGAGAATGTGTCATATTCTATATACGACGTCGTGTATCCCTGCCGCAGATCAAGGCCGGTGTTGTTGAATATTATCATATGCTTGATGCGAACCGTGAAGACGAGGGCTTCCTTCCCATTGACAACATCGGCAAAATGGCGCCGGTATTGGAATCCGCCCAAAGTTTTGGCAAATCCTCATCTTCTGTGGTTGTAGCCGGTGAAAACGGCGCGCCTTTTAATGCAATTATACATACGCTCTACCACGAAAGTCCACTTAGCGCGTATCCATTGATCGTAATTGATTGTGCGCTGATTGACGGAAAATCCTTCTGCTGGATTCTTGATAATGAAGACTCTCCGCTATGCGAGGCGCGCATGACAATCTGTTTTAAGAATTTCTCCTCACTGGACGAGGAGCTGCAGCTCCGCTTCATACAATACGCGGAATGTACTTCTCTGAGCAAACGCAACCGACTTATCTTCTGTGTACACACGCCGCTTAAGCTATGTGATGCTGTTACGCATTTTTTTAATGATTTGGAGTGCCTCATGCTGCGTATCCCTTCCCTGAGCGAACGGACACAGGATATTGCCAGTCTGGCCAACCTCTACTTGAGCATACTAAATATTGAGCTTGGGCGGCAGGTAATCGGCTTTGATGAAGATGCAATCGAACTTTTATCCGTTTATCATTGGCCCGGCAGCAACGATCAGCTTAGGCGTTTTGTTAAGCAATGTTTATTACGCTCAAAGGCAGAGACAATTTCCGCCTCCATAGTTGAGGCAGGCATTATCGAGGAAAAACGCTTATGCGAAGCGGACCCCATTACCAGCACCTGCATGGATGGCACGCTCGAGGAAATAAATGCACAAATTGTCAAGGCCGTACTAAAATCAGAAGATATGAACCGTCAAAAAACCGCCGAGAGGCTTGGCATTAGCCGGAGCACACTTTGGCGGATGCTGAAGTATCAGAAAAAGTAGCCAAGCGGTCAGCGCCTATTCATGGGCAACAAAAAAGCCAGGAACCGCTTGTGTTTCCTGGCTTTTCTCATGGCACCTCCGACGGGATTCGAACCCGTGTTGCCGCCTTGAGAGGGCGGTGTCCTAGGCCACTAGACCACGGAGGCATAAAAAAATGGCTGGGGAACTAGGATTCGAACCTAGACAATACGAGTCAGAGTCGTAGGTGCTGCCGTTACACAATTCCCCAACACAGTCAAACCGACTGCGAGTGTCATTATAGAAGAAACAATTTGTTTTGTCAAGATTTTTTTGCGTGCAACCTGCAAAAATTAAGAATGTCAGCAAAAGTCTAATAAAGGGCGGCAAGATGTCCCGCCGTCCCTTCAAAGGCGATTCTAGGGACAGTTTTCCATAGCCGCACAGTTCACAGTTTATTCACCACAATCCTCTATTCGTTTGTTATAATAAGAATGTGTTTATCCAAACCCGGAAGAAGGAGCAAGCATGATTACACTCGAAGGTGTTTCCAAGCGCTATGGCACGGTATATGCCCTGAAGGATGTTTCCTTTTCCGCCCCCAAGGGGCAGATATTGGGCCTTCTTGGCCAAAATGGCGCCGGCAAAACCACAGCGCTGAATATATTGACGGGATATCTTTCCGCCACCCAGGGAAAGGTTTCCATAGACGGGTATGATATATTGAAAGATCCCCGGGAGGCCAAGCGCCGCATTGGCTATTTGCCCGAGCAGTCCCCCTTGTATGATGAAATGACAGTAGAAAGCTATCTACGCTTCTGTTGCCGGCTGAAAGAGGTGGAAAAATCCTCCGTATCCCGCCATGTAGCTGAAATTGTGCAGATAACAGGCCTTGAGCAGGCAGCCAAGCGGAAATTGGGCAACCTTTCAAAGGGGTATCGCCAGCGGGCTGGAATTGCGCAGGCGCTATGCGGGGCACCGGAGGTAATCATCCTGGATGAGCCAACCGTGGGGCTGGATCCCCGGCAGGTGGTGGAAATCCGGACGCTGATCAAAAACCTTGGGGAAAAGCATACAGTAATCTTCTCCTCCCATATGCTGCATGAAATTCAATCCCTTTGCCGGCGGGTGGTGATCCTTCACGAGGGGCGTATGATACGGGAAGCGGACATGGAAGAACTCACAGGCGCACAAAAAGGCATTCTGCGGCTGCGCGTTTCCATTCGCATGAAGGAAAAACCGCTATTGCCTGCCTTGCAAGGGCTGGATTGTGTGCAGCGGGTGGAGGTTCTGCCCACCCCAAATGTAGAAATCACAGAAGCTATATTGGAGTGTAAAGGGGATGCGTCTCCCCAGGAGCAGCTTTTCACGCTTTTGTCAGGCCTGCAGGCGCCTATTCTGCGCCTCACACCGCTATACAATACCCTGGAAGAAGTCTTTTTGCGGGCCACGGGGCACGGGGAAGACGTGCCTGGAAAGGACTGATGAAATGATCGCCATTTGGAAACGGGAATTGCAAAGCTATTTCTATACGCCTGTGGGCTATGTTTTCATGGGAGTATTTTTAACCCTGGCCGGCATGATGTTTTACATGCAAAACCTAAGCCAGCTGCAAAGCAGCGTATTGCTCTTGCTGGGGCAAATCACCTTTATGTGGATGCTTCTTTCCCCCGTGCTTACCATGCGGCTGTTGGCGGAGGAACGGCGGCAGAAAACCGACCAGCTCCTTTTGACCTCCCCGGTCTCCCTGACCGGCGTTGTATTGGGAAAATATCTGGCTGCCGCGACGGTTCTGGTGGGAACGGTGCTATTGACCTTCCTGTACGTAGTAGTCATCGCCCTCTTTGGCCAGGTCTACCCGGGCGAGCTGTTTGTGGGCTACTTGGGGTTCATACTGCAAGGCTGCGCATTCCTTGCGCTGGACCTGTTCATTTCCGGCTGTGCAAAAAATCAGATCACCGCGGCGATAGCCGCTTTCGGCGTGAACCTTATGCTATGGGTGCTGGATTTGATGGCAAACGCAGTAACAGCCCCTGCGCTCGTTGCAGTCTTGAAGTTTTTGAGCCTTTACAGCAGGTACGAGCCTTTTCTGCTGGGTCAGCTCTCTTATGCCAGCATTTTATATGATGTGACTTTCAGCGCTTTTTTCCTGATCGCTACTGTACGGTTATTGGACGCGCGTCGTTTTCGGGAGGGCTGATGATGAAAAAGAAGTTGTCCTTTTTAAAAAGGCCGCGATGGCGGCACGGGGGATTCTCCGTTGTTGTAATGGCTTTGGTTTTAGCGGCCTTCGTGCTTGTCAACATGGGAGTCAGTGCCCTGGAAACAAAATATGCCTGGCGAAAGGATTATTCTTTTAACGCCCTGACCACCCAAAGCGAAACCACCAAGGAAGTCATGGCATCCCTACCCTATCCGGTTCACATTTATGCCTTGTATACTGCGGGAAACGAAGATTTGTCCCTGATGGAATTACTGGGGCGCTATCAGGCTGGCAGCAGCAACATTACCTATGAAATGCTGGAATTAAGTTCGAACCCCGGCCTTTTGAACCGGTTTGAAGGGGATGCGGATGAAAGCCTTACCGCCGACAGCCTCATCGTGTATTGTGAAACGACGGGCCGTTATAAAATCCTTGCTCCCACAAGCTTTGTAAGCCTGGGCTACAATGTGGAAAACGGCGGATATGAAATTGCAGGCATCACCTACGAAAAGCAAATTACAGAAGCCTTACTGTATGTAACCCGGGACAAAATTCCGGAAATACTGCTGCTCACCGGGCATAACGAATTGGAGGGCGAGGACGTATCCCTTTTGAAAGACGTGCTGGAAAGCAACAATTATGCCGTGCGCTCTTTCTCTTTAAGGGAAGGGGAAACACTCTCAAGCGAAGCGCTTATGATGATTCTTTCCCCGCAAAAGGATTTGAGCGAGGATGAACTGAATCAGCTCCTTGCCTTTGCCAAAGCAGGGGGGAGCTTCTTCATCACCTGTGATTTCACCGATCCGGTATCTGATATGCCTAACTACCTCACCCTTTTGCGGTCGTATGGAATAACTCCTCTAAGCGGTATTGTCGTGGCCTCCACAGAGGAAGCAGGCTCCTATTACAGCAATATGCCCATCTACCTCACACCTCACCTGCTGAGTACGGAATACACCGCATCCCTTGTTGAATCCGGGCTAGATTATCTGATTCTGGCGGGCGCCCGGGCCTTTGAAACACCGGCGTCTGCGGATAACAGCCTGACCGTAACTCCCATCATCGCAAGCGGATATAAGTCCTACCTCAGAGACATTCAAGGGGAAAACTCCTCCATCGTGCAGCAGGATGAGGACCCGTTAGGTCCCTTTGCCCTGTCGCTTTTCAGCCGGCGCATACAGGAAGACGGAACACCGTCGAGCGCCTTTGTTCTGGGCAACAGCACGCTCTTGATTGACAACCAGTTTTACGCCATCACCCATAATCTGGAGTTTCTGCTGCAGATGACAGGAAACCTGATCAACCAGCAGCCCGTTTCACTGGATATCGTGGCAAAGACATCCATACGTCCGGGCCTGCCACCGCAGAGCCAACCCATAGGCGCCGCCATCGTGGTGGCTGTCCCCTTGTTGGTGTTCATCCTGGCGCTGGCGGTCTTGATGCCCCGCCGCCACCTGTAAGGAGGTAGCATGGAAAAGCCGCCAAAAAAAATCAAAAAGCATTCCTTCCGGTTAAGGCAAGGCCTCTCTCTTGCGATATTGGGATTCCTTGCATTAGGAGGCTATTTCTTCTGGCATTTTGCCAATCAAAAAGATAAGGAAATACCAAAGCCGGCAGACTCGATTACGTTCAAAACCCTAATTTCAAAGGATTCAAGCCAAGTCTCACGCATTGCCGTTTCCACCGACAAAGGCAATCAGTACACGCTGTACCAGCAGGATGGCCGTCTTCACGTGGAAGGCCAGCCTGAGTTTATTGTGGATGAGGACAGGCAGAAAGCCATTCTATCCGCCACAGCGGTCATAACCGTTGAAAACACCGTAGACATTGACTCGGAAGCATGGACCTCGCATAGGGAAGATTTCGGCTTGGCCATTCCCCAGGTTACGGTCACAATAACCTATGACGGCAATGAGCAGGCGGTTTTATCCATTGGTGATCAATCCCCCTTCAGCAGCGAATATTACTTTACACTAGAGGGTGACCCTCATCTATATTTGGTATCTGCCGGTATTCTGGATCTGTATCTGATGGACCTGGGAACATATCACGTAATTACCCAGCCGATTTTGCATCAGCAGCGCATAGATCAAATTACATTGTGGAGTGAATCGGGTTCGGTTCTGGCCTCCTGGGAGCTGGAAGGGGATATTACAAACAAATACGCTTCCTCTGCCTGGTGCATGACCGCGCCCTATCATTATCCCTGCGATCCGGAGGAAATATCATCCCTTACCTCCGCAATTGCCGCCATTCACCTGGGCAGCTTTGCAGGCCAGGCCACAGAAGCGAACTTGCCGCTGTACGGTTTGGATACGCCCCGGCTCATTCTTACGGTGCATCAGGCGGCGGGGGATATCGCCTCCATCGGCGCACTTGGCATTTACGAAACGACCTCCTACCCTGAAAGCACCTTTACCATGAAGGTTGGAAACAAATTGAATGATTACATAGAGTATTGTCAGGTGGATGACACCATTTACCTGGTAAGCAATCTATCCTTCCCGCTGCTCAACGGCATCAATATGGAAAACGCATTGCTTTATCAGCCGGCGAAAGTGCCTATCGAAAACCTGGCCTCTCTTACGGTTGAGGAAGCGGGGGTGAAGGACGCTTACATCCTGCGCCATGAAGAGCGGGTCTTGGAAAACAACGATCTGGCCACCGATGAAAACGGAGATGTCATCCTTGACACTTTTGTTTCGAAAAACGGAGAGGACCTGCCTTATGTTTCTTTTGAGGCGGCTTTGAACGCACTGCAGGAGGTAACCGTATCCGGCCGTTTGCCCGAAGGTTTTAAAACCGAGGAGGCGGCCGCCTACGCCATCACCCTGGCCATGGCGGATGGCCGGATACGAACCATAGAGTGCGTACCCTATGACGCTGTTTATGATGCTTTGCGGGTGGATGGCACAACCTTATTCTACTTGACCAAAGGTGTACTAAAAGAGGCGTTTTTTATGGAAACGCCTCAATAAGCAACCGTCTGTTTATCCTGTCACACTTCGACTTTGATAACGATTTTCTTGCACGTGCCCTGCCCCAGGCCGGGCATATGGGCCTCACCGGGAAAAACGAGCAAAAAGGTTCCAACTTGCATCGGCATCCGTATACAGGCTTTCTTAGAGGTGGAAAATTCAATATCACCCTGCTCGTCATATGTGCCCCAATCGCTTATCAGCCCTTCCGGCAGGCAAGCGATGGTTTCTCCGTCCGTAATGGGCATATGGATGTCAATATAGCGCCGATGTGCCTCCCATTTTGCTTTTTCAAGAGGCTTCAGTTCCGGTGCCTGAACAGTATAGTAGACAGCATTTCCTTCGATTTCATACTTACCCACCTGATCGGTCTCCATCTTTCCTTCCTTCAGGGCTGCAAGTACCAAGCTCAGATGCTTATTCACATGCTCATACTGGGTTAAGTTGGCAACCGTATCGAATATCATACTCCGCATCTCCTTCTCATGCCGCGCATCCTGAAAGTATGCTTCGCGCGGCGGCGTTCCGTTGTTACTTTCAGCACACAGGCCGTATTTCCTCTTGTCAGGCGCAAAAACTTTCCGATTGCTATCATCCTGCCTCATCAGATTCCCGTTAGGAAAGAGGCTGGCAAGCCGGACAGAAATAAATATTCCCGCCAAGGTACGCCTGACGTACAAGCGCACTTGCGCAATGCGGGCAGGGGTTGTCCAGTGTGTTTTTCGAGAGGATGGTCTTGTAGCCCCCGGATTTTCCATATAGGTCCTTCTCTGTATCACGTCCGCCTTGCTCCGTCATAAGGGACAGCGTATCTTTGATGCTGCGGAAAAGCTGCTCCACCTTTGGATCGCTTAGCTTCTCCAGCTTTTCTTTGGGGTGGATGCCCGCATGGAACAATACATCCTGCAGCACCCCATTGCCAAGGCCCGGGATACGCTGCTCCGTCGCCAAGAAGGCTTTTGCGCTCAGGCTTTTCTTTGTTTGCGCCATCAACCGCGAAAAATATGCCTCATCAAACTCCGAATCAAGGGGTGAGGGCTTTTCTTTGGCGATTAGATAGTACGGATTTTGATTTTGCCCCTCATAAAATGCCATCATGCCACCATACATCTGAACGGTACACACAAGGGTTGTCCCATCGTCCCAGCCAATTAAAAGCTGATGCTTTTCGGGCAGCTTGTCCCCCGGCTGGAAAAGCCTGGCGTTTATCCCGTCATTCAGCACGATGCGCGCATCCTGAACCTTAACCTCTACCTGGCCGCCAATGGCCTGGACATCCTCCGGCACTTTCCCTTCCAGCAGCGAAGGATATAAGGCGGGGTCGCCAAAGAAAAAGGCAAACCCATGGGGTGATGAATTGGCTGCAACCTGTACAATTCGCTTCGCCAAAATACTTTCCCGCAGTTGCCGGGCCAGTGTACTGCTTTCTGGAATTTCCAGCATAAAGTCATCTCCCTATCCGCATCCGTTTTTTCCAGTATATCACATTTTTCCGTCATGAGCACGAAAAAACCCGTCCCCATAAGGAGGCGGGTTTTGCTGGCGAACGAATAGTGGCTACGAGGGAGTACCAATAGGGTATTACCGACGTGCCGCGAAGCACTCGCTGCAATAGACAGGACGGTCGTTCTTGGGTACAAAGGGAACTTGGGTGACAGCGCCGCAATTGGCGCACACCGCCTCGTGCATTTCGCGAGGCGCCCCGGCAGCGGGACGGCTGGCTTTGCGTTGGGAACGGCACGCCTTGCAACGGGTGGGCTCGTTCTGGAAACCCTTTTCGGCGTAAAATTCCTGCTCGCCTGCGGTAAACACGAATTCAGCTCCACAGTCTTTGCAAACCAGCGTTTTGTCTTCGTACATGATCTGGTAACCCCCCGAATTTTCTGAAATATAGGTTGCGCTCTCGGCTGACCTGGTTTTTGACCCCACACCCGCCGGCTGGAAGGTATTGCTCTGCGATAATCGCCCTCACGCACTTCTCTCAGCGTATAACCGCTGGCCGGACTGACAACTAGACCGCGCCATGATCACCGGCACTTTGGCCGGCTTACGTGGACCGCTTTGCCCGCGGCTGGCATCGGCTTTCAACCACAGACCCGAAATACAACCATGCATATTATATAGCGTGTGTCAAGAAAAAACAAGAATTATTTTGCAATCTGCTGATTTTCCCGACATTGCCGCCAATTTATGCCTGATTTGGGTCCGGATCGGCCTTTGTTAGCAGATATTGATCCATCCATTGGGTAATTTCCTGAAGGCGGCGAAGGCGGTTTTTAGGTTTTCCGGAGCGGGAAAGCTCATGATTTTCACCGTGGAACAGAACAAGCCTTGCCGGAACCCCGAAATGACGCAATGCATAAAACATTTGTATGCCTTCCGCCGCCGGGCAGCGGTAATCGCAATCGCTATGGATAAACAATGTGGGGGTTTTTACACGGTTTGCGTATTTTAAGGGAGATTGACGCCACAACTGCTCCACATCCCGCCAGGCACTGGAACCCATTTGATCCTCGCCGAAGAAATCTCCAATATCCGACATGTTAGAAAAGGATATCCAGTTGGAAATGCTGCGCTGGGATACCGCACAGCTGAACCTGTCGGTATGGCCGATGATCCAATTGGTCATGAAACCGCCGTAGCTGCCGCCGGTGACGCCCATACGATTTCCATCCAAATACTCGAATGTTTTTAACGCTGTATCCACAAAGGCCATGATATCCCGATAATCCGTTTCACCATAGCGGCCCCTGATATCGGCAAAACGGTTACCGCCCCCATCCGAACCGGTTGGGTTACAAAACAGGACCGCATAGCCCAGAGAAGCCCAATGCTGCATTTCATGAAATAAAACCGTTCCATAAACGGTCTTGGGCCCCCCATGGATGTCCAGAATTACCGGCACTTTCTCCCCCGCCGCAAGGCCTAAGGGAGGAATTACCCAGCCTGTGATGGTGTTCCCGTCCTCATTCTGAAAGGTTATTTCGCGTGGTTGTGATATTGCATATGTCTGCAGCCCTT
>JAEVYX010000070.1 GCA_023392515.1 Bacillota bacterium
CATAGGTTCGAGCCCTACTAATCCCACCAATGTGAAAGCCCCGAAACCCTTGATTTTACTGGGTTTCGGGGCTTTTTTGCACTCATTCTGATGGTACAAAATGGAGGCTAAAATCGACTTGACCCCAATTTTGACCCCAACGCCGAAAGGACTAGAAAACACGTAAAAGGATGAGGTTTTCCAAGGGGTTTCGAGCTTTCAATTATCTTCCGAAGAACTTTCGTGACAGGTAAAATTGGGGTCAAAATTGGGGTCAAGAAAATCGATCAAACCCATTGAGAAATAAGGAAAATTTCCACTTTCATTTAGCATATAATTCAAGAAGTGACCTTCACGTTTGTTTCGTGAAGGTCATTGCAATTGCCTTTCGCATTCTGTATGATCTCCGATTACTAATGTCGCTATTTATGGAATGCAATGTTTCATATTGATTTGTGATAGGCGTTTATGGTAAAATTAAGAAAATTTTACCAACGTATTATATGCATTGTAAATTACTAAGGAGGTATAATCTTTATGCGTAGAATGGCCATTATCCTATTCTTCGTTATTGCAATGCTATTTCAAACTGCAATCGCTGAGATTACGGGTGTTGAACTGGATGCGGTGCAAAAAATGAAGCTGATCCCTGAAGAATGGGAAGATAATCTTGAAGAGACCGCCGACTTTGGCGGGTTTTTCGGAATGACGGAAGCAATGATAAGCCAGTGCAATGTCGCCGGTGCAATTGAAAAATGGAGGGATAACATTAACTCGGGCAATATTCCTACCCGCGTAATGCATAGGGACGATGCGCTTGTGCTTACCATGATTGCTGCTGATGCACTTGGTTATACGAATTACAATGCACGCGAACTAGACTTTTGCTTTGAAAATGAGTTAGATTATGATGCCACTTTTTCGCAACTTTCATGGGATTATCCATACATCACAAACATCGATCGAGTAATACTCCTATACTTTCAAAAAGATAATCCTGATGAGGCTATTGGCAATATCCCTATGACCGCCGTATATTTTATGGCAAGGCGGATGGATGTGATACAGAAAAAGCCTTTTCTGGACCATGACGCTTCACTGAATTTTCAACTTGACAAACCGCTTACACGCGCCGACGCCATTGCATGTGTAATGCGTCTGTACAATTCAGAAAATCTTACATATATCCCGCGTGTTCAGGGAACTGCAGATCAACAGTTGTTGTCCAGCGTTGAAGAACGTAAAAAAGAGATTCTATCCAACATGGAAGAACTCCCGTGTGAACGGAAAGCATATTATGTTTCTTCTGAAACAGGTAATGATAAAGCCAATGGCCGTACGCCCGAAAAAGCATGGAAGACGTTGAAGAAAGTAAACACCGCCTCTCTCAAGAAGGGCGACTGCGTCTATTTTCGCCGCGGTGACCTGTGGCGCGGCCAATTATGGGCCAAAGAAGGTGTCAGCTATTCCGCCTATGGGGAAGGAGAAAAGCCGCGCTTTTATGCTTCAACTGAAAACGGAGCAGATCCCGAGCTGTGGTCTTTGTTAGAAGGTACAGATAATATTTGGGTTTATGCGCATCCTCTGATGGATTGTGGCCTCATTGTTTTTAATGAGGGTGAAACCTGGGCGAAGAAAGTCTATCCATATTACGTGAACGGTTTTGTACAAGCTGATGACCCAACAGTTCCATTTGATGTGCGTACGGGACTTACGCAGGATTTGATGTTCTTTTCAAAGGCTGATAGCATCTTATATAAAGGTGCGCCATTCCGCTACACAAAAATGGACACCAGCGATCGAACCACAAAACCCGAGGTTGTTGGTACGCTTTATCTTCGGTGTGATGCAGGCAACCCAGGCGCAGTTTATCAAAGCATCGAGTTCATGGAGCGGCAAAACATCATTATCCCTGCTAATAATACGACTTTCAACAACCTATGCTTGAAATATTGCGGCTCTCATGCCATTTTTGCCAACGACTCAAACATTACTGTAACCTATTGTGAAATTGGTTGGATAGGCGGGAGTATTCAATACTACGATTACGAAAATGGTGCACCGGCTGCTTTTGGAAACGGAATTGAATCTGATGGCAGTTATGACTCTTTCACCGTTACAGATAATTATGTCTATCAGGTGTTTGATGCCGGTGCATCCAACCAGGATCCATCAGAACTCCCTAAGATTACAGGCAATGGATCATCAGCCGTTATGTACAACATTATTCAAAATAACATCACCTATGCCCGAAACATATTTGAATTTTGCTATATGCCTATCGAGATATTTTTTCAACTGGAAGATGATGCAGGATATGGGCGTCACATTATGAAGAACGTAACCATAGAAGATAACGCTATGCTTTACAGTGGTTATGGCTGGGCAAGCCAACGCGCGGAGGGACGTAATGGTACCTCGCTAATGTTCCATTTCTATCCTAACGCATCAGAAAATTTCAAAATAAAGAATAACCTTCTATATATATCTACGGGTTCATTAATCACCACAGGAGCTAAGCTACGTTGGCTTCCAATTCTCTCGGGAAACACATATGTGCAAGATACTGGTGCAACTCTTGCTTATTGGCCATATTCTGACGAACATTTCCCAAAAGGATATTTGTTTTTCAATGACACTGCACTAGATATAATCCGTAATGTGCTTGGTGATCCTACTGGTACAGTCTTGCCTGCGTATTAGCATTTATCCATCATCATCCACAAGAGAATTCTGGATTGGCTACACTAAACTGTATAGAAAAAAAGCGTATTATTGAAATATTTAGAGAAAGCGTGAAAATAGATAATGAAAAAACTAAGATCAATACTCTGTCTAATCCTATCCATAGTGATGGTACTAATTCCGTTGGCGAGTTGCCAAGGTGAGCCGACTGTCAAAACGGATCGATCACAAAGCAGCACACCCGATCAGACACACGACAGAGTCAGCTCCTACCGAACCCGATGTTAAAGAACAACCAGAAACAGTAAAAGCACAAGAATTGAAGCTAATCCCAGCGGAATGGGCCGGCGATTTATCAGTTGAAGCTGATTTTGCTGGTTTTGATCAAATGATAACCGCTCTGATCATGCTGTGCGACGAATCCGCTCTGTCCGGGTGGCGTGAAACTGTTGACGCTACCGCACTTCCGAAGCGGAATATGCTTCGGGATGATGCACTCATCCTGCTGATGCTTGCAGCAGAGCCATTGAACTATACTGTATATAATGCACGGAACTTCAGTTTCTGCACAGAGAATCAGATAAATTATGATTCTGTCTTTTCTCAGTTATCATGGGATTATCCCTATTGTGATACCGAGCGCGAATCACAGTTGTATTTTGCACCTGGTCAACCTGACGATCCCATTGGCAATGTTCCAATGACGGCGGTTTTTTGGATGCAGCGGCGCATGGATATAAATCACCAGGTACATTTCCTGGACTGTGATGAGAATCTGGATTTTCATCTCAATCAGCCATTGATCCGTGAGGACGCAATAGCGGCAGTTGTGCGTTTATATTATTCCGAGATGCTGGACTATGACCCGGCAGTGTGCCAGCGCGTTCCTACGGAGGCAGACGAGAAGCTTCTGGCACAGGCAGAAGCAATGAAACTGGCGATACTGAATAATTCGGAAGAACTATCCTGTAAGGGAACCGCATATTATGTATCCAACAGTGGCAGCGATAAAAATAACGGTCGTAATCCCGAGAAAGCTTGGGCAACTCTCAATAAAGTTAATTCGGCAAAACTCAAGCGTGGCGACGGCGTGTATTTTGAGCGTGGCGGACTTTGGCGTGGGCAGCTCTGGGCAAAAAAAGGGGTAATCTATTCTGCTTACGGCGAAGGAGAAAAGCCCAAAATCTATGCCTCCCCGGAAAATGGGGCTGATCCCGCCAAATGGTCGTTACTGGAGGGCACAGATAACATCTGGGTCTATTATATGGACATGAGGGACTGCGGTGCACTCGTTTTCAACGCTGGCGAAAGTTTCGCAGTCAAGGTTGCTCCCCGGTATGTAAATGGCTATTTGTCCACGATCAACGAAGGACAGGCTTTTGATGTAAAAACTGAACTTACCGAGGATCTTATGTTCTTCTCCGAGGCGGACAGCACCCTCTACGATGGGACTCCATTTAATTACAATATTATGGACTGGTGTGATAAAGGTGACTACCCCGATGTCGTGGGTACGCTTTATTTGCGCTGCGACACAGGCAATCCTGGAGATGTGTTCGATAGCATTGAGTTCATGGTTCGAGATAATATTGTTATTCCCGCACGTGATACGGTATTCAATAACCTTTGCTTGAAATATACCGGTTTCCATGGTATTTATGGTGGTCAGGGATACGAAGTATCCTTCTGTGAGATTGGTTGGATCGGTGGCTCCCCCCAATTCTATGATGAAGATGGGAATCCTGTCTGCGGTGGCAATGCAGTAGAATGTGGCGGCAATATTGATCACTACTCTGTTACGGATTGCTATATTTATCAGTGCTACGACACTGGCGTTTCTCATCAGTGTGGCGGTAGAGTTCATATGCAGAATATCACTTATGCTCGTAATGTGATTACGCATACAGATGCTGCCGTAGAGGTATTTTTTACAGATGATACAAGCAAGATGGAAAATGTACTGATAAAGAATAATTATTTCCTGTATTCTGGATACGGTTGGTATTGTGGCATATTAGGAAAAGGAAATTACGGAGCCGCATATCAAGGGCATCAGTATCCGAATGTATCCAAGAATTTTCGCATGGAAAATAATGTGTTCTATTTAAGCACTGGCCCCTTGATCGCAACTGCCGCAAGTAAAGAGAACCGGCCGATGTTAAACGGAAACACATATGTTCAGAATCCGTATGGAATATTGGCAGTATGGCCGCAACAAGAAGAATATGTGGGGTACGGTATCATTTACCCATATACCGATAAGGCTACCGACTATGTCCATGACATTCTTGGTGACGCAAATGGGATCGTCTTTGAGAACTAGGAAAATATAGGTAATCTTTGAGAAATTCCCTCAGCAGGAGATATCTTTTATGCCGTCAACGGTGATCTGAACCTTTTGAAATGGTTCAATTATATAAGGCGCAAAGCCGGGCTGATGAGAAAGTCTTATCAGCCCGGCCTTCTATTGGAATCTTCAAGGAAAACATCAAGGGATGTCTCGCCCATTTCATAGTCAAGCACTTCAATGTTAACATTTGTATCAAGACTCTGCGCTTGTGCTATATTGCGAGATTTCTTGCAAACAAAATGATTAGTTCATTGCCCAACGCTTGCGATCATAATTTTTCGATCTAAACGGAATCGTTCTAATCAGTCACTTTTTCACGCCGTTGATTTCCTAAAACCAACCCATCACCTTGGTGCCTACGAACATCTATCAGCCGATACTTCCCATATTGCTTTTACAGCAAGCGCAAAGAAGGCAGCGTATTGTTTTCCAGAGCTGATTTCCGGCTCGACCATGAGGTTGAAGCTGATATAACGGTTGGGTATGTTCTGATAGCGGCGTGCAAGTACAGCCCAGAGATTGGCAAACTCCGCGGCGTCCTTTTTGTTCTTGCTGTTGGGGGATATCATAATAGCGGCTGACCCACTCGACTCCCTGCAGTTATCGAAATGCTCTAATCAATCACGCTGCCGTATAAATGCGCACTTCAGGAGCGGCACTCCAGAGCGGTTTCAAGCCAACAAACACGTCATGCTTGAACATGTCACTTGCTAGATATGCGCTGGCGTTTTCGACGCTATCAAAGCCATGAAGCACCTGCACATCTTCATCGCGGATGAGAAGCTCTTTCGTCATCGCACCCTTGATCTGGTCGAGAAATGGCTGGCGGAAGTCGGTGTATACTTTCGCCGCAGCGAGCCGGCTTGCGTTATCAATGACCATTGTAATTTCCAAGTACGCTCTTACTTTCATAAGAATCGCCTCCAAGTATTTTTAGTGCATGACGCTGCACTGCACTAAGAATACCATAGTCAATCGGCCAGGCTAATATATTAGGAATTTTATTAGATGCTCATAATTTTTATAGTAGGGGACGCTATATCGTACACGTTTTGCAGGGGGGAAGTTTTTTGTCCAATTCCGCCTGCGTCTGCTGACGTGCCCACACGCAAATATTCTGCAAAATCGGCAGAACAGACCGGCCCTTCTCAGTGAGCGAATATTCGACCTTGGGAGGGATTTCATTATATTGCGTCCGGCTTATCATCTCGTCCGCGATTAGTTCTTTCAGCATAGAAGCAAGGACTGCGTCAGTGATGTTGTTAAGCTCCTTTTTGATTTCGGTATATCGCATGATATCTGCGGTTGACAAGACGCAGAGTATTCTCGACTTCCATTTGCCGCCGAAAATCTCAAGGCCAAACTCAAGAGGACACAACCGTTCTTTTTCAGTTTTCGGTTCATATCTCATAGGAATCACCCACTCTTCATTATAAAGCTACTATAACCAGCCAGAGCAAATCTGTCAATTGCATTGATGCAAAAAGCACGGCGCTGAGGCTGCTATCCTCCCCGCCTGCACCGTAGCTGCCAAGAGGTCAATTCGCTAAGCTTTGGTCTTGCGCCCGAAAAGCTGAGCGAATAAAAGGCTGGCATCCTATATGGTGAATATTGATTTAGTTACTAACAAAATAATTAGTTACTAGGAATGATGCAAACATATTTACACATGCGAGCAGCTTTGGTATTCTGGATTCACTCAGCTTGTATATTTGCCAGCTGTACATTAATCGGAGGTTTTATGGAATTACAGATTATAAAGCTTGCCGCGGTATTTTTCATCATTGTTTTATTGATCTTTTTTCGGCGTGCTCTGTATCAGGCTGTCTTAGCTGGCATTATAGCTACCGGAGTTCTTTATGGTATAAAGCCCATTCAAATGGGAGGGCTTATCCTAAACGTTATCAGCAGTTGGAGCGCCATGTCAATCCTGGTGGTCCTATATTTAATCACTTTTCTTCAAAGAATATTGGAAAAGCGTTATCAAATCAAATTGGCACAGCAGGATTTAAACGGCCTGTTTAACAATAGGCGGGTCAATGCGTCAGTTGCTCCGCTCTTTATAGGCCTCCTCCCATCCGCCGCAGCCATGATTTTATGCGGCGATATTGTAAAGGAGTCTACCGACGGTTACTTGGACCGAAAGGAGCAAGGTTTTGTAGCAAACTGGTTTAGGCATATCCCCGAAAGCACGCTGCCTACCTATTCGGGGGTTCTCTTGATGAGCAACCTCGCCAACGTTGATATTGCTTCCTTTATGGTCGGCATGATCTTTCCGGTCGTGGTTATGTATGCATTAGGATATTTCCTTTACTTGCGTAAATTGCCCAAAGATACAGGGATTCCTCCCAGTAAAAATAAATGGCAGGACTTTTTGGGCCTGATAAAGCATTTGTGGTCGCTCCTTTTGATTATTCTGCTGATCCTCGTATTTGGCATATCTGTGGTGGAATCTGTTGGGATCGTCATCGTGATTGCCTTGTTCGTCTATCGCTTTCGATGGAGTGAAATTCGGACCATGTTTCGGAAGGCATTTGAAAAGCGCATGATCGGCAACACTTTCCTGATTCTCGTGTTTAAGGCATTTATTGATTATACCGATGTCATTCACACCCTGCCAGAGTTTTTCAGCCAATTTCCGATTCCATTATTTATGGTGTTTTCGCTGCTTTTCTTTTTCGGGGGAATTGTCACCGGCACAAGTGGAATCATTGCCCTCGGCACTGCCATGGCGTTCAGCGCCATACCGGGGGCAGGGATGCCTTTAATGGTCTTGTTGATGTGCATGTGTCATGCAGCGAGCCAGATTTCGCCGACACACGTTTGTCTGGCCGTCATTACGGAGTATTTTGGAATCACGATAGGTGAACTGGTTCGAAAAACCCTTCCGGTTACTTTGATCTTCATGGTTATCATCATTGGCTATTATCAGCTTTTACTGAAACTTGTTTCTTGATGGAAATTCATATGACATAAACAAATCCCCTACAGCGAAAGAGGCTGTCTCTCTGCGATTCACTCGCTTTGAAACAGCCTCTTCCCTACGCTGAAACTCCCGGCAAATGAGCAAGTTCACGCCTCTTTTCATGATTAGCTGCCGCGGTTTTCGCGGGCCTGGCTTTTGCTGCCTAACGCGAGAGGGTACGGTCCTGGATGATCCGCTTGAATACGTTTACCGTATCCTGGGTTTCTATAAGCTCTGAGCGGAGCCTCGCATTTTCAGCCTCCAACGCCATGACCCGCGGGCTTTCCTGCGTATCCTTCAGCGGACGGCTCAGCTCCCTGATCGACCCGCACATGACAGCCGGCTTGACTTCCGGGCTTTGTTTCACATCCACCACAAAAACCTCATCCGTCAGCTGGTTGTGCCTGCCGCGAGCCGTATATTTGGTATGCAAAAGCTCATGGGACAGGTGCCCGTTTGGACTGCCCAAGAAGTCCTGATAGAGCTTTTGGATGACCGGGTTTTCATGGGATTTACGGATCGGTTTCAACTCGTCCTCTTCATACAGCGCTTTCATGCGCTTTACGCGTATGTCCTCATCGCTGCTTCTGGGCTGGCCGCCGCCTGTGATGCAGCCGCCGGGGCAGCCCATAATCTCGATAAAATGGTAGGGCGACGTGCCGTTTTTGATTTGCTCCATCAACCTTCTGGCACCGGCAAAACCGCTGGTGACGGCGACTCTGACATCCACATCCTTCAGGTATGCGTATTCCGGCAGCGGGTCCGCGATAAGGATGGCTGCTTCCTTGATTTTGTCGAGCCCCACGATGGGTGTGACATGCAGCTTTTCAAACGGCAGCTCGCGGCCGGTAACCAACTCATACACCGTGCGCAGTGCTGCTTCCATCACGCCGCCCGTCACGCCGAAAATATCGGCCGCACCGGTGGACATCCCCAGCGGGCTGTGGAAAGCACTGTCTTTGAGGGAGGTAAAGTCGATGCCGGCGCTGTGAATCATTTCGGCTAGTTCCCGCGTGGTGAGCACCGCGTCCACGTTGGGGAGCCCGCCGTTTCGCATCTCGGTACGATCGATCTCGAATTTTTTCGCAGTACAGGGCATGACGGAAACGACGAACATATCCTTAGGGTCAATGCCCTGCTCCTTGGCATAATAGCTCTTGGCAATGGCACCAAGCATGGTGTGGGGCGATTTGCAGCTGGACAGGTGCTTCAATTGGTCAGGGTAATGGTGCTCGATATACTTGATCCATCCGGGGCTGCAGCTGGTGATCATAGGCAGCGCTCCCGGCCTGCCCTTGAGCACACTTTCCACACGGTCCAAAAACTCCGTCCCTTCCTCCATAATGGTCAGGTCTGCCGCCCAGTTGGTGTCAAACACATCGTCAAAGCCCAGTTCCTTCAGGGCGGAGGCCAGCTTGCCTGTGCAGCGGGTTCCCGCCTGAAGCCCGAATTCCTCGCCAATGGCGACGCGCACAGCCGGCGCCACCTGGACGACGGTGCGCTTCCGCGGGTCATTGAGCGCGCCCCAAACACGTTCCGTAGCACTGGTTTCCCTCAGCGCGCCGACAGGGCATACCACCGTGCACTGTCCGCAGAAGGTACAGCTCACCGCACCCAGCGGCAGGCCCATTGCCGGGCTTACCTCCGTTTTAAAACCCCGGTATTGGGCGTTTAATACGCCGGTCTCCTGAATTTTGTTGCATACGGATATGCATCGGCGGCAGAGGATGCATTTGCTCAGATCCCGCGTAATGGAGACGGAGACATCCACCTTGCGCGTAGAGCGTTCGCCGTCAAACCGGGATCGTTCCACACCCAATTGTATACCCAGCTTTTGCAGCTCGCACTTTTGGTTGCGCTTGCAAAATAGGCAGTCCTTGTCGTGGTCGGACAGGATCAGTTCATAGAGCACCTTGCGCGACTCCCGCACAATGCGTGAATTGGTAAAGACCTCCATGCCCTCGGCAGCCTGTGTGATGCAGGATGCCTGCAGCGTTTTCGCGCCCTTGACCTCTACGACGCAAATACGGCAGGAGCCGATGGCGTTCAAATCCTTAAGATAGCATAGTGAAGGAATTTCGATGCTGTTCATGCGCGCCGCTTCCAGAATGGTAGTGCCTTCGGGCACCTCGATAGGTTTGCCGTTAATGGTCAGATGCAGCATTTTGTCACCTCCTGTCACAATGCAGACAACGCATCGACTCAGCGATGGCGTTCAGTTTGTGGTAACCCAGCAGTACCTCGTCAAAGTTCTTTGACCTGAGCGATGCCGGCAGAATATCCTGGGGGAACCGATTGTGCAAAAGCACCTCGTCGTCGTCTTCCTGCACCGGTATGTCGATCACGCGGCCTTTGTTCAATTTTCCCGTACCGCCCAGGTACAGGTCAATGGAGATGGCGGCATGCTTACCGTCGGCAATGGCGCGTATCACCTCGTCCGGCCCTCGGGCCACGTCGCCGCCGGCAAACACGCCCTCCATGGTCGTCATCAGCGTCTGGGGGTCCGTAATAAACGTACCCCAGGGGGTAACCCCGATATCCGTCTTTTTGACAAAGGGGAGATCGGCATACTGGCTGACTGCAGGGATGATAACATCCACATCGATCAGGAAATTAGAGCCTTCTATATGCGCGGTATTGCGCCGCCCGCTCGTATCAAAGTTGGACATTTTCCGGCGCACGCATTCAATCTTGGATACATGGCCCTGGGCGTTGGGGATAATCTTGATGGGTGTTACCAGTTCGATCAACTCCACGCCCTCCTCCAGTGCCTCCTCGACCTCGATATCATAGGCAGGCATCGCATCGCGGGTGCGGCGGTACAAAAGCATCACCTTTTTTGCACCGAGGCGAAGCGCAGTGCGGGCGGAGTCGATAGCCGTATTGCCGCCGCCGATGACAGCGACCGTCTTGCCTGTCAGGTCCACGCTGTTGTAAAGCTTTACGTTTTTCAAAAATTCGATACCGGGCAGCACGCCTTCCAGGTCCTCGCCAGGGATGCTCATGCGCTGGGGCAATTGTGTGCCTGTGGAGACATACACCGCATCTGCCTCGTGCCGGAGCTGCTCAAAGGAAACGTCCTCGCCTACTGTTGTGTTTAGGTGGATGTTGAAGCCGGAAAGGCGCATGTGATCGATTTCACGCTCCAAAACCTGGGTGGGCAGCCTGTACTCCGGTATACCGTAGGCTAATACGCCTCCCGCCACGGGCTCACTCTCGTATACATCCACCTCGTACCCGATGCGGCTCAAGTAGTACGCGCAGGTCAGCCCCGACGCGCCGCCGCCGATGATGGCAATGCTTTTGCCGTTTTTGGGGAAGATGATGTCCTGATCGTAATGCTTCTGGTTTTTGTAGGCGTAATCGGCCACAAAACGCTTCAGACTGCATATGGCGATGGATTCATCCACCGTTCCCCGCCGGCACTTGGATTCGCAGGGACGGGTACAGATCCGGCCGCAAACCGAGGGCAGGGGGTTTTCCTGGCATACCAGGTCATACGCGTCCAGGAAGCGTCCGGCGGCGATGAGCGACAGGTATCCGGGAATGTTAACGTTTGCGGGGCAGGTGTTTTCGCAGGGCGAGATGAACATGTCGCTGCACACCCCCGCCCGGCAGTATTTATAGCGGATGTGCTCCTCGTACTCCTCCCGGAAATTCCTGATGGTGGACAGCACGGGATTGGGCGCTGTTTTGCCCAGCTCGCACATTGCAGTCTGCTTGATGACCTCCCCAAGCTCCTCCAGCAGCTCAATGTCCCCTTCCCGGCCTTCCCCGCGGGTAATGCGTTCCAAAATACCCAGCATTCTTTTTGTACCGATGCGGCAGGCAACACACTTGCCGCAGGACTCTTCCTGTATAAAGTCCATAAAATAGCGGGCTGTATCCACCATACAGGTATCCTCATCCATGGCGATCAGGCCGCCGGACCCCATGATCGCCCCCAGCTTGGCGATGGACTCATAATCGGTGGGCGTATTGAGGTTCTCCTTGGTGATGCAGCCGCCCGAAGGGCCGCCGATCTGAGCGGCTTTGAACTGCTTTTTGCCCGCGATGCCGCCGCCGATGCGGAACAGGATCTCACCCAGCGGTGTGCCGATAGGCACTTCTACAATGCCCGCATTGACAATATCGCCCGCCAGCGCAAACACCTTTGTGCCCTTGGAAGTTTCCGTCCCATACCCGGCATACCAGGCAGCCCCGTTGAGAATGATTTGCGGGATCGCCGCCAGTGTTTCAACATTGTTGATGATGGTCGGCTTGCCAAACAGCCCCTTCTGGAAAGGATAAGGCGGCTTCTGAACAGGCTCGCCACGGCTGCCCTCAATGGAGGCCATCAGTGCCGTCTCCTCGCCGCAGACAAAGGCGCCTGCACCGATACGTATCTCAATGTCAAAGGTGAAGCCTGTTCCCAGTATGTTTTCGCCCAGCATTCCAGACTCCCGGGCCTGGGCAATTGCCTCCGTCAGGCGGTCGATGGCCAGGGGATATTCAGCGCGGATATAAACATATCCCTGCTTTGCGCCGATGGCGTAACCGCCCAGCATCATGCCTTCCAGAACCGCATGGGGGTCGCCCTCGATAATGCTGCGGTCCATGAATGCGCCGGGGTCGCCCTCATCCGCGTTGCAGACCATGTACTTTTCATCACTGTCCGCCTTGAAACCCGCATCCCACTTGACGCCTGTGGGGAAGCCCGCACCGCCCCTGCCGCGAATGCCAGACTCCCTGACGGTTTTGATCACATCCTCCGGCCTGCATCGGGTGATCGTATTGGCGATGGCCATATAACCATCCCGGGCGATATAGGCTTCCATACTGCCGTAGGCGATGACGCCGCAGTTGTGCAGCGCAATCTTCACCTGCTCCCTGAAAAAATCGATATCATCGATACAGGGTATGTTTCTTCCCAGCGACTGGCTGAAAAAAGTATGCTCGGTCAGGACTTTTTGCTCGATCAGATGCGCTTTGAGGATTTTTTTCACATTGACAGGATCGAGCCTCACATAAAAGGTGCGCTCCGGCAGGATAATCATCACGGGCCCGACAGCGCAGATGCCGATACAGCCCGTTTCGATTACGGACACTTGCTCATTGAGCTCCAGTTCCTTAATGGTGGCAATGGCAGCGTCCCGGACTTTTCCGCAGGCCGCAGATACGCACCCCGCGCCTGCGCAGACCAGCACCTGGTGATGATACTTGCTCTGTTCTTCCAAATAGGCTTGCTTGACCCGCTTAATATCCTCGATGGTATGTAGCTTGTTGTCCATCTATTTCACCTCTTTAATGAAAGGTAGCCAGAATGGAGTCGACCTTGCTTGGCGACATCTGCCGGTAGACCACATCGTCAATCATCAGCGCAGGCGCCAGGCCGCACGCCCCGATGCAACGGGCGATCTCAAAGGTGAACTTGCGGTCCTGCGTAGTCCCCCCCACTTCGACATTCAGCTTCTCTATCAGGTGGTCGATGATTTTCTTCCCCCCGCGCACATAGCAGGCCGTGCCCAGGCAGACGCGTATGGTATGCTCCCCCCGCGGATTTACGGAGAAAAACGAATAGAAGGTGACTACGCCTGATACTTCGGATAAGGGAATTTCCATTTTATCGGATATATACCGTTGCAGCTCCAGCGGCAAATGGCCGTAGAGGCCCTGCGCAGTATGCAATACCTGAATGAGGCTGCTGCGCTTCCCTTTGAAGTAAAGGTCGATCAAGTCCCCAATCTCATGGAAATCCAACCGTGCGTGTTCGCTTGCAGCTACCGCTCTGTCGGGCATGTTTCGTTCTCTCCTTTACCATATTTAATTATGATTTTCATAACAAGGTATTTGGGGATATGGTTGGTCGAAGTGGTCAAAGTATAAAAACGGGTTGGAAAGACACGAACTGTGTTACGTCGGGCAGTTGATGGGTGCAACAAACGGACCGAGTTTTCGCAAAAAACAAACGGCAAACACTTACTACTTGTGAAATGACATCAGCCGACACCGGCGCATCTCCTTGCCCGATGTCGTTCCATGAAACAGATGTACGCAAAAAAGCGCTTTCGATCTACGGCGCGCTGCACGTTTTGATATGTGCTTCCGTCACGCCACGTACGCAAAAGGCAGTTCATACCAGCGAAATATGCAGAAAAGCTGTCGGTCGTTTATGTTGTTATGCATTTGTCACGCAAAAATACTATTGACATTATATTAACAATATTCGACTTTGTCAATAAAAAAACAAGCGGACTCATTGCCGCTCGTTAAATATTTTACAAAATGTTGATTAAAGTCTTTTTACCTGAAACGGTACCGCATCATTTGCCATGCCTGATTTTTCCTAGCGGTTACTCAAATCTGATGCATCAAAGAGTGACGTTGCTCTTTTGAGTTCCTCGATGATACCGATATGCTGCGGGCAGACGTTCTCACACTGTCCGCATTTGATGCACTTGCTCGCGACGCCGCCTTCGCGCGTCACCCAGTCGTAGTGGCTCTTCGCACCGATCGGGTTGTTGTACAAAAGCATGGTATTGACAGCTGCGAGGACACCCGGGATATCAATCTTTTCCGGACAGCCCTCCACGCAGTATCGACACTCGGTACAGGGTATGCGTGGGAGCGTCGCTAGCAACCGATTGACGGAATCGAGAACGGCACGTTCGGCATCGGTGATGGGCGCGAAGTTCTTCATGGTCTTGATGTTGTCCACCATCTGGGCGATGTTGGACATACCGCTCAGAACCGTGATCACGCCGTCCATTGAAGCAGCATAACGCATGGCCCAGGAGGACATGGAAATCTCCGGATTCGCCTCATGCAGGATTTTCGCGGCGGGCTCGGGCAGAGTGGCGAGGGAACCGCCCTTCACAGGCTCCATAACGATGACGGGCGTCCTGTGCTTCATTGCCACCTCGTAACACTTCCTGGCCTGTACCGATTCGCTCTCCCAATCGTTGTAGTTGATTTGAAGCTGTACGAATTCCGCCTCGGGATGCTTCGCCAGGACTTCGTCAAGCACATCCGCCGTATCGTGAAAAGAGAAGCCCATATGCTTGATAACGCCTTTCGCCTTCTGCTCCATCGCAAAGTCCCAGATTCCGTAGTCTTCAAATACCTTGGTGCGATTTTCGCCTAGGCTGTGGAGAAGATAGTAGTCAAAGTAGCCCGCACCTGTGCGCCTGAGCGAGGTTTGCAGCATGGCTTTCGCCTCGTCCGCCGTCGAAACCGCCCAGGCCGGGAGCTTGGTCGCAAGGAAGAAGCTCTCACGCGGATAGCGGTCTACGATGCAAGTCTTTGCCGCCTTCTCGGACTTGCCGTCGATATAGCCGTAGGCGGTGTCGAAGTATTTGAAGCCGTTCCCGAGGAACATATCAACCATGGCCTTGGTTTGCTCGATGTCCACCTCAGTTCCCATCATCGGAAGCCGCATTAGACCAAAGCCAAGTTTGGGTATGTCTTTTCCGTGATAATTCATGAAAATGCCTCCTAATGTTATTCTGTATGGGATAACCTCTTTCATGATCCCTGGTTCTCTCCGGCTGTACCCATAAATTCTTCCGTACTTCTCTGATGCAATCCCAAATGCAAACCATTCCACGCTGCCTGCGCGTCCCGCAGCAACTGCTCCTTATCGTAGAGCTTAACGGACATGGACAAACCAATCATCAGATAGTAGTACGCCAGTGCCATGCCATCTACGTCCTGACTTCTGATTATCCCGTCTTGCATGCCTCGTTCTATCCACCATCGGATTTGCTCCAGAAATGTTCTCTCGGTCTCAATCGTCTTTTCGCGGATAAAATCCTTTAGAAATTCGGGCGGATAGTAGAAATAGCGGTCCCAGAAATACATTTTCAGATTGTTGTGGCAATAGGCAATGAACGACATGAAGATATGCTCCAGCCGTACCACTGCGTCCTCCTCCGCAATGCCGGTGAGTTCGTCGATGGTGTGTTTATACTCCGCCAGGATGTCGTCGAAGATAGCCGAAAAAATGCGCTCCTTCCCTTCAAAATGAGCGTATAGCGACGCCTTGCGTATGCCGACCGCCTTGGCGATGTCATCCATGCTGGACCCTTCGTACCCTTTGTCCGTAAACAACTCCAGCGCCTTTTCCAGAATGAGCCGCTTGGTCATGGCTGATGTTCCTTTCTACCTACGAGGGATTGATAAACTACCTACCGTTCGGTAGGAATATTTTAGCATACCTTCCGCGCGAATGCAACCCTTTTTTTTACACCGGAGGCAATTGACTACTTTGGCCCTCTTTTGCTCCCAAACAGGAGTTGCGCATATGCAGCGATTGGCCCTGCACGCAGGATTCCCGATAAGTACAATTCCAGCAAGGAGTACCATGCCAACCTCAGTTGCAAGGTGGTAAAAACTTTTGTGCATACATTGAGAAAATATGGTATGATGGAGACACGATATATGGGGAATGCTCATCAATCACAATGGGAAGTGCATGGAATTGCTAAAGAAAGCAAAAGTATATGACTTTGGGCGGCTTATGTCAGCAAAGAGATTTCTCAGCCTTTTGATGATCATTACATTTAGTATTCTTTCAGGCGTTGCAGCAGTTGCTGAACAACCGGCAAGAGAAAGGAAGATCGATGTGCACTTTACTGATTACGAAGATCTATATTTTTCAATACTGGATTTAACCGCTGGGCCGGAAGATGATGCACAGTTTGAGTCGCTTACGGAACCTGCGCAAGCTATGTATATTGTGGCAATACTTGATATGGAAGTGCAAAATGGCGGACTCTGCCAGTTCTTCGTCAACTGCGGCTCTGCATATGCTGCGCGGACAATAAGCAGCCTGCAAACGATTGGATTGGAACCAATGGGAATTCTGTATGAATCATTTCTGTTGGATCATCAGATCGATCCAACAGAGTTAAGTTCCTTCCAGATTGATACAGCTGAGGAATTTATCACCCAGTATGAACGCTATCCCTTCGACGAATTCGACAATGCCTACATGGACTTGTGGGAGAGTCTGGATTTTGAAAAGGTTATGCTGCAGTATGCAAACGATCATTCTGAGGCATTCTTTCATAACTAATCATAGCTTTTGTGCGAGTAATCGAATGTATAGCACACGCCGTGTAATATTGTGCTGGAGTGCGCCCAAGGCAAAACGCATAACCAATGTCGTATTAGACAAATAAATGGTCTCGAACCCCTTGACTATACTGGGTTTCGAGATTTTTTTATGCCTCAATTTATAGTATAAAATGGATGGAAAAAATACTTTGATCCAAATGAGAACCAAGAAAAATTTGATTTTTGTAGAATAAAACTGGTCTGCCTCCCATTTGCGTTCATATTTAATATGATATATAACTAAAAGCCATGTAGAACAAGGTGCTTAACCAGTAAAATGTTATTTCCATGCAGGAACAATTATCGGCTGCCTCAAAGCGTAAGGATCGCGGCAAGGAAGCTCTTTTTGTGATAAAGATAACGGGCGAAACATGCCTTGTTTGCCTTGCTTTAGTTAATTCTCTTCATTTTTTGCCGACATATGTATTAAATGATAAAATACTTTTCCCATCAGCCAGAAAGTACAAAAGGCGCTCATGATATTAATGTATCGGAGGTGCAAGGTCAAATGAGTTTCACGATGGAATTGAGAAAGTTTGTTGCACCGGAAATCATCACGGGTTTGGACGCACGTCTTATTGTGGGGCGGTACATTGCTCACTTTGCATCAAAAAAGCCAATGGTTGTCACAGATAAGAACCTCTTGGAAATGCCTTGGTTTTCCGGTATTCTGCAGTCGGTTGCAAAAAATTGTGAAAGTTATGTCCTTTTCAACAATATTACATCCAACCCCCGGGACAGTGAGGTAATGATGGGGGCATCCCTATTCCTGGCCGAAAAGTGCGATTTAATTATTGCCGTTGGCGGCGGAAGTCCCATTGATTGTGCCAAAGGCATCAGTATCGTATCCACAAACGGCGGCGATATTCTGGATTATGAAGGGGTAGACGAAATCAATCTTCCCGGCCCGCCCTTGATCTGCATTCCCTCTACAGCGGGTGCCTCGGCCGATGTCTCCCAATTCGCCATCATTCGGGATTCGGAACATCTCCTCAAAAAGGCAATCATCAGCAAAAAGGCTGTTCCTGATCTGGCACTTGTAGATCCTGTCCCCTTGATGACAATGGACAGAAATCTGACAGCCTGCACGGGCATGGATGCACTGACCCATGCCATTGAAGCGTATGTATCCAATGCCCATTCCCAATTGACCAATGTGCATGCGCTGGAATCCATTCATCTGATTAACACTTCCATTGAGGCGGCTCTGGATTCGGACAGAAGCATAGAAACCATGTATCAGATGATGCTGGGATCACTCCATGCCGGGTTGGCCTTTTCCAATGCGAGCCTTGGCGCTGTTCATGCCATGGCCCACAGTCTTGGCGGAATGTTGGACCTGCCCCACGGGGAATGCAACAGCATTCTGCTGGAGCATGTGATAGCCTTGAATTTTGATTCCGCCATAGATAAATACAGGGATATCGCGTCGCAAATGGACTTGGATGTATTGGAGGCAGATGATGCCCAGGTCAAGGAATTGCTGACCGGCCATATCAAAGAGCTTCGTATGCGTTTAGGCATCAAGGATTATGCCATTATAGACACATTGAACGACAGCCTGCTTGACCGGCTGGCAGACGGAGCCTTATCTGATCCCTGCCTTGTCACGAACCCAAGGCCCATTACCAGAGAAGAGGTAAAGAACATCTATGGAAGAATACTTAAAGAAAAAAAATAAGAAAGCCTTTACCCGGGATGCCATTATTGGTTTGGGTGAGGATTCTTTTAAGAAAAATTATTACCCTGAACTGCAGGAGAAAATCATACACCTGGAGCAAATCAACGCCAGAAACGAAGCGTTGATTTCTACCATTCCGGATATTCTGCTGGTAAGCAACAACAATGGCGAAATTACCCCCGTCTCCTCATCCGTAAAGAGGCTGGAACCACCCATGGATGAATTGATTGGCGATCCTCAAATGATGGATATTTTGCAGGGGGCCGTAAAAGAAGCTGTCCGCAGCGGCTCTTTTGAGGCCAAGGAGTTTCAGCTGGTTAAAGACGATCTGGTTTTCTACTTTGAGGCACGACTTCATCGTGCCGAAACAAACGAGATCCTGATCATGATCCGGGACATGACACAGAGAATTGCTTTGGAGCGTCAGCTGATTGAGCTTGTGGAGCGGGACAGCCTGACAAAGCTGTACAGCCGCAGAAGCTTTGAAGAAAGAATGAGCCTGTACAATGGCAGGGAGCATTCAAAAATCGCCATGGTTTCCATTGATGTAAACGGACTGAAATTCATCAATGATACATTGGGTCATTTGGCTGGCGACCGGATGATTGTAGCTGCCGCTGATGTCGTTTTTCAAGTGTTTGGAGAGCATGGGCATGTGGCGCGCATAGGCGGGGATGAATTTGGCGTCATTCTGGACCATGTGGAAGAAAACCAGGTGGAATCCATGATTGGTCAGCTCAACGCCAAGGTGGAACAATACAACACTTCCAGCATCAATGAAAGCCTGTCCCTGGCCTATGGCTACTCCTACCACAGAAGCGGAACTGCCAACATGGAACTCATGTTTCAGGAAGCCGACAATAACATGTATCAGAACAAGCTGCTGAAGAAGGAAAGCATACGCAGTGCTTTTGTGAGTACCTTCATGAAGGCTTTGGAGGCTAAGGATTATATTGTAGAAGGCCATGTCTCACGCATGGAAGAACTTTCTCTGCTGCTGGGCGGTGCGCTGTCGCTCCACCAGGACAGAATGGACCGGCTGATTCTGCTGACAAAATTTCATGATATCGGAAAGATTGGTATTCCCGACAGTATTCTGAAAAAACCCGCCCCATTGACCGAGGCGGAATGGAAAGTGATGCGGACACATGCTTCCATCGGTGAGAGAATCGCGTTGGAGGCAGCCGATATCAAGGATATTGCCCACTTGATTTTAAAGCATCATGAACGGTGGGATGGCGCCGGCTATCCACTGGGATTGAAAAATGAAGAGATACCAATCGAGTGCCGGATTCTGGCCATTGCCGATGCCTATGATGCCATGACAAACGACAGGCCCTACCGCGCCGCGATACCGCCTTTCAAGGCCGTAGCAGAAATTGAAAGATGCAGCGGCACCCAGTTTGACCCTCAGCTGGTATCAATCTTCTCAAGCATCATCAAGCAAACCATGTATAGGAGCATGTAGCGCACTTGGATAGCGCAGCACGCTTTTTACACCTTGGCTGCTCACACATAAATCGGTGCATACTCGTTTCAATAAGGGCTGAAAATGCAACAGCCCTTTTATGATACCCTTCTCCCTCTTTGCCAAGGGGATGCCAGGCCGTGCTTCCCCTCTCCACCTAATCTATCAATTTTTAAAGGCCCGCGCGATTAGAGATAGATTTGTTCGCATGGCTATGATATAATTTCGATAAAATACATGATGTGTTTTAGGAAAAATATACCATTTAGAACGCATATGCTAATCACCCCTGTGCAAATCAACATTCAATATGCACAAAGGAAGCCGGAATATCAGAAAGGAGATCATGTTCTGTTCATTTTAATTGCAAAAGGGGGCACATGAATGGATAGGAATACCGTATCCATCTTGCACTTTGATGATTACCAACTAATCTTCAACTTGATTGACGAAGGAATCTGCACGATTGAAAAAATGGATGCCAAGCCAGACGAACCGATTGATTTTCGTTACATTCATACAAATCCGGCGTTTAAAAAAATTACAGGGCTCATTGGCATAGTTGGAAAAACCATGCGTGAAGTGCTGCCGGATATCAGCGACAGTATCATGCAGGTGTATGACAACGTCATCAAAACCGGGCAGCCGGTGCGGTTTGAAGCCTATGAAAAATCCCTTGACCTGTGGTTCAGCGCCTATGTCGTTCCCATTGGTGAAGTTGAGCTAAAAAGGATTGCTGTCATATTCAACGATATCAGCGTGATTAAAAGGCTAGAACTTACATTGCGTGAAAATTACGCTTGCAAAGAATTCCTTCTCAAGCTGAGCGATGCAATACGCTCCATTTCAGATCCCGCGCAGATCCAAATGACAGCCTGCCGCGTGCTGGGTGAATACATTGGCGCAAGCCGTGTGCTGTACGGGGATGTCATCAATGAAAAAGAGGTCGTTATCAGCCATGATTATGCAGACGGTGTTCTCTCCCTTGCGGCCCATTTGAATATAAAAGACTTCAGCCAGTTTACTGTTGATACCTATATTTCCGGAAAGCCGGTTGTCATTCATAATATATATACCGATACGCGCCTGACTGAAGACGAGCGCAACGCTTTCAAATCCATTCAAGCAGCCGCAAACATCGGCCTTGGATTGGTGAAAAACGGAAAATGGGCAGCGGTATTCGGCGTACATCAAAGCCAGCCCAGGAACTGGACCCCATTGGAAATATACTTAATACAAGAAACAGCCGAACGCACCTGGGCAGCGGTAGAACGCGCCAAAGCGGAGGCTGAAAAGGAACGGCTGTTGACCCAGGTTTTTGATGAACGCGAGAGGCTGCGGGCTGTTATAAGAAGCATCGATGACGAGTTGTGGATTACCGACGCCAAGGGATATATCACGCTGATGAACCCGGCTGCCCAAAGAGCCCAGGGCTTGCCAGCAGGCAAAAAGTCAATATCCGAAATTGTTGATCTGCTGGAGATAATGGAGCCTAACGGATCCCCCCGCCAACGGGAAAACGCGCCTTTGCTCAGGTCACTTAAAGGTGAAACGGTCTGCGGCGAGGAAATCATTCGCCACTTTACTACCGGCGAACCGCGGTACCGCCAGTTCAACTGTGCACCTATCCGGGACCAGCTTGGAAATATTGCAGGGTCTGTGGCAGTATCCAGGGATATCACCGAGGCAAAACGGGCCGAGCGGGAGATGAAGGAAAGCGAAGCGAGAGCTCTTAAAGTTATTGAAACCGAACGCCGTAGGCTTTATAACATGTTTGATCGGCTGCCGGCAATGATTTGCCTGATCACCACCGATTATCATGTTGCCTTTGCCAACCAGGCATTCCGGGAGAGGTTCGGTGAATCTCACGGCAGGCACTGCTACGAGTATTGCATGGGAAAACTGGATAGCCCATGCGAGTTTTGTGAAGCCTTCCAGGTGTTTAAGACATTAAAACCGCACCATTGGGAAATTGCCACCCCGGATGGCAGTGTGCTTGATATTTACGACCATCCTTTTACAGACGCGGACGGATCACCCCTGGTTCTGGAAATGGCGCTGGATATCACCCAGCGCAAGCAAGCCGAGAAAGGGCTGCGAGAAAGCGAATACCGTGCCACTGAACTGGTAAGGGAGCTTGAAGAAGCAGATAAAAACAAGAATCATTACATCAGCGTTCTGTCCCATGAACTTCGCAACCCACTTGCCGCAATTTCAGTCGGCCTCTCGGTGCTGGAGGTTTCCGGCGATGAGCAGCAAATCGAAAGTGCAAAGGAAATCATGAAGCGCCAGGTTAACCAACTGTGCAAACTGGTTGACGACCTGCTCGATCTGACACGCATCACCCAAAACAGGATCAAGCTGAGAAAGGAAATCATCCTTCTCAATGAAATCGTTAGGGATGCTGTGAAAGACATCAAACCTGAGTTTGCTAAAAAAGGCGTAAAGATTTGGGAAAAAGAATTGGACAGGGCTATCATATTGAGCGCAGACCCCATCCGAATATCGCAATGTGTGGGAAACCTATTGCGCAATGCGCTAAAGTTTACGCCAGAAAAAGGAAACGTATGGGTATCGCTCAAACAGGAAAAAGGCGAAGCTGTCTTAAGCGTAGAGGACGATGGAATCGGCATCAACCCCGAAATACTTGCGGAATTGTTCACGCCTTTTACCCAGGCGGATGCGTCGCTGGACAGGTATGACAACAATGGGCTCGGCCTTGGACTTTCCATCGTTAAGGGCATTATTGAAATGCACGGCGGCAGCGTTTCGGCAGCCAGCGATGGGTTGGGAAAAGGCGCTTCGTTTACAATACGCCTGCCTGTTAGTACAGGTATTGATGAAATGCAGCGTCATGCAACTATTCCGAAAGCCGGCCGGGCTTTTAGGATACTGTTCATTGAGGACAACAAGGACCTGGCTGAATTGCTAAGCTCCGCCGTAAGCATGCTGGGCCATGAAGTGTATGCCGCTTATGACGGCCTGGAAGGCATAGCAAAGGCAAGGGATATGCAACCGGATGTTATTTTCTGCGATATCGGCCTCCCCGGAAAAAGCGGATATAAGGTGGCCAAAACCATAAGAGAAGACGGCAAACTGAAAAGCACTTATCTTGTTGCCTTGACAGGTTACGCATCGGAGTATGATATAGAACATGCAAAGGAGAGCGGATTTGACAGACACCTTGCCAAGCCGGTAAATGCAGGGGATATAGAAATTGTTCTCAGCGAAGCCCTTTCCAGACAGTAAAAAGCTTTCATACGCTGCCATACCAGCTTGGTTTGGCTGACCGCTTCAAAACATATCCAGCCGATTTGAGTATCATCGAAATTGACTAGCGGTGATGGCTATTTACAGCAAACAAAAAAGAGAGGTTGCTTTCCCTCTCTTTTTTGTGATGAATAGGTTATTGCTTATTCCTCAAGGAGGTACAGGGAGCCTGCGATTTCAAAGGGCATGGTTCCCATAGCTTCTGCGGCCGCGGTATCCGTGGGGATAAAGACAAGGGAGAGGAACATGCCTTCTTGAACTTCCGTTATCAGGCATGCGGAATTGTTTTGCGCAATTGAATAGCCGATATATTCAATGCTGTTAATGACAGCCTTGGAAAGATCGGTAATCCCTTCGGTAGCAGCCAGCGCTTCATAAGTGCTATCCATTGTCTGCCCTTCTGTTTGGGCGCACAAAACCTGCAATGTCACGGTGCCGTCAGGGTTGGCGCATTGATAAACCAATCCCTGGGCAGCCAGTTCCTCAGTAACTTCAGCGGCGGTCCAGTCGGCCGGAACAAGCATGCCAATAGCTGCAGGCTCAATTTTCAGTTCAGCACCTTCAAAGGTAACCTCGATATCGATAGCGGTTGGTTCTGCGTTTTGCTGCGCTGCTTCACACAATGCGCTGACGGAGAACATGCAAATAACCAGGGTCATAATAAGGGCAATCAGTTTCTTCATAAAGGGTACACGTCCTTTCTCAAGCGGCTTTTTCGCCGCTCGAAGCATTGTAGCACTTCCCTTTTCTCCGCACACTGTACCAAAGTACAGGATTGCCCGCCAGACAAGCCTGCTTCACAGATTCCAGCCCCAGGAGGCGATCGCCTTTACGGCCTCGGCGCGGTTGGAAACGCACAGCTTGGCATATATGTTGGATGTGTGAAACTTTACGGTTCGCAGAGAAATACCCAGCAACAGACAGATATCGCTGTTTTTCTTCCCCTGTGCCAGCAGCCGAAGCACGTTCATCTCCGCTTCGGTCAAAGGTTCTGTCTCCCCTGACTGCCCCTTCAAATAGTCGGGGTACAGGATGGCCTGCCTGCGGGCCGCCTCCATCGCCTGACGAAAAAAAGCGGAGGGATGCGCAGGCTGATAGGATTTCATAAGTTCCAGGGAAGCCGCTCCTTCATCCGCAATCAGGCGGACAAAACCGTACTTCTCACAAAAATCCAGCACCTTATCAAGCATATCACGCCAGGAAGAATCCTTGATGCGATGAAGCACAATCGCGTGCAGCAACATTGTTTCCATAAGGCCATAGGGCCGGTGATACAATTCATAAAAGCTTCGCATCCGATTGATGAGCAGCATGGCTTTGGGCCAATCCTCCAGCGCGATATAGACCCGTATTTTCGTCAGGTAACGATACCGCTCAAGGATGCAATAATCAACCAGCTCATCAGGCGCTTCCCGCTCAATCCATTCCTTTGCTTCAACCAGCCCATGGCACAATAGGCATTGGCGGATTTGGAACGCACGAATATTCTTTTGCAGCCGCAATGCATGCTTTTCCCTGGCTTTTGCGTAAAGATTATCGATCATGGCAATGGCCGTATCCAAGCTGCCCTTTGCCGCAAAAAGCTTTGCCATAATACCGGAGGCGGCAAACTGCATTTCCAAGGTTCCTTTCGCCTCCGCTTCCGAAAGCCCGGTATTCAGGCGGATCATCGCTTCCGTATCGTTACCAGGCACACCTTTTTCATAAAGGACCTCGCCGATGGCAATATCGGCAACGCCTGCACCGCTGCGGCCAAAAACCAGTTCGATAGGTGTTTTCAATATTTTATAGAGAAGATTGGCATGCGGAACCCATGCGCAAAAATCCTTGCCCCCATTCATAAGGCTGGGGCAATTCCCAGTAACGCTGATTTCCGCAAGCCGCGGGGACCTTCCGGATACCAGCCCCACTGCATCCATAATCAGTCGCACGATCTGTTTTGAACCACGGTGCGGCAAGGCAATGTAAAGATAGGCAAGCGATTCCGAAGCTGATTTATACCGGCTGTCCATTTTCGGCACGGAAGAACGAAATTTTTCCAGGGTGCTAACCCAGGCTTCGCTTTCATCCACATTGCACCGGAGGGAATGAAGCATTGCCATCGCACACATCAGTTCCGGCGAAGCTTCAACGGTCTGCTTGGGCAGCTTTGCATAATAGCGCGACATTTCCGGAAAGCAGGCATTGATGGCACTGCGGCAGGCATTCTCCATAAGCAGCTCTGTAATTTTTTCTTCATCGCCCGCTTTTTCATAGCATGCCAGGGCATTGGGAAGGTCGTCAATCAGTTCATAGTATAGACCTGCGCTGAAATACTGCTGGCGGATAAATTCGGGGCTGCGCATCTCCTTTTGCTTTTTCATAAGGTACCGATGAAACAGGATATGAACCGTATATGTTTCAGGGGGCTGAAAGGCAAGAAAGCTGCTGGTGCGCATGATTCTGTCCAGAAGCGCTTCCACATTGGGTTTTCCGGTAACCATTGCAGCCATTTGAACGGTAAAGGTCTGAAATGCCGCCATGCGCAGCATAAAGTGGCGGATGTCCTCTTCCCATTGCATGAGGATGGTCACATCAAAACAGTCAAACACATCCAGGTCCGCTTGGCAGCAAAGCGCTTCATCAAATATGGGTTCCTTTTTAAGCCTGGCAGCCAAAAGGCTTACGCCAAGCGGCCACCCTTTCGATTTACTCATGACCTGGGCAACAAGGCGGGTATTCCAGGCAATGCCTCTTGACTGAAGCAGCATGATTGTTTCCTGGGTAGAAAAGCGCAGGCATGTACCATCAAACACGTACAATTGATTTGACGCGGCAAACGGCTTCAGCCAGGGCGGCAAAGCAGAACGCCCGGCAATAAGAAGGCTGCAGGTGTTAGGCATATGTTCAATCAGCTGCATGATCTTGTTTATCACCAGCTGGTCAGAAATGCAATGTGCATCATCCAGAATCATGCGGGGAAAAGGTTTCTCGCAAAGAGCGTTCAAGCGGTCGCAAAAATTCTCCCGGCTTGCGCACAAATAAGTAAAACGCTTTGGAGAAGTCTTCATCCAGTTCGTTGCTGCGGTGGTTTTCCCCCAGCCGGTCTGCGCGCCAAGATAAAGAACAGGATAGTCTTTGGATTCCTTATCAAAGCGCTTGTATAAATCAAGGCGTGGAACAACGGATGTAACTGACACTTTTTATATTTTCCTTTGTGCTTGCGTGTTTTCTTAATAATTCATATAAGGCTTTCTCTTTTTCCGGTTAGGTTTCCTCCCCCCGCGCAGCATTTTTCTGCAATTCACATTCAAATAAGCCATATCATATAGAAACATGAAAACGGCATATGAAAAGAACCCGGGAGAATATTTCCCGGGTCCTGCTGCGACTGGATACCAATGCATATCATTGGGCTACATATATGCTGTCCAGGAATGCAATTACTTCAGATACAGCATAGAAGACCTGTGTATCCAATTGCTCATTATACCATTTCATTGAATACATATCATTACTGTTAGCAAAGGTCTTCCCCTTTTTCCAGCTTGAAAAGGTTGATTCAATTTCTCCGTTGGAAAGCGGTTCCCTTGCTTGTTCCACGACATTTATTGTAATGCTTGCGACTTTGCTGTAAGTCCGCTTTCCAGACTCATCATGCTTTAGTGTAATGCCATAGGTAATGGTGTATTCACCTGGGACGTCGCTTGAGAATGTTGCTGTTGAAACAAATTGGGACTTTGCTTCAAAGGGCTGAGCCGACGCCGTTGACGAAGAAACGCCTAACCAATATTCTGAAGAAAGGTACAGAAGCTGATTGACCTTCTGGGATGTATATGTGGTAACCGCGGTCAGATTCACTGTCTCGCCTACAGAGACATTCAAGCTACTTGCAGTTAAAGAGGTGGCAACCACAAACTCGGGAGCGCCCGAAACGGCAGGGGCAGCAAATGCATTCATCCAAATGCCGGATACAAGTACCAAGGCCAGAAAAATACCCATTGTTCTTTTCATTCTTGTCATCCTTTCATTTCTCACGTAGATAATCTTGAAAAAGTGCGTTACTTCCAAAAAAACAAAAACCGGCCAATGGCCGGTTACGCTATTTGCTCACTACATGGAAAGCGTCCAAGTAATCCATATAGTTCATTGCTTCCATCGTTATTATAACATAAAAGCAAATAAATACCAGTACCCATCTATTACATTTTTGCAACGTATTTTTCAAATTTTGCACATTTACAGTCCTCATCAAGAGGAAGCCCATGCCTCTTTCCATATTCTGTGTCAAATGGTATAATGACACTAAGTTGCTGCGCGTAAAATGAGGCTTATGCAGAGAATTCTTTGATTCTCATGCGGGCCTGCTCAATGGAAAGGAGAATCGGTTATGTACTATTGTGAAAATTGCATGCTGCTGTCTCATGAGGATGCCTGTCCCGACTGCGGAAATGAGGGACTGAAAGCCCCCGCATCTGACGCTCTCTGCTTTCTTGTGGAGAAGGAGATGATTTGGAGCGGGATGCTCATGGACGTATTGGGACAAAAAAATATTCCCTATATATACAAACCCGTATTGGGAGCCGGGTTGGCGATGAAAGCCGGCCCGGCGCTGGAACGGTACCGGATATATGTTCCGTTTTCGCACTTTGACGCGGCTCAGGAAATTGTTGAGGAACTCTTTTCAAAAGCCAGCGAAGAGTGAGCTCCTTTGGCGTTTCTGCCCTGCATTTTCATAAAAGGAAGCGAGGGATTGGGTCATGACAAAAAAATCGTTTGCCGCCGTCACGCTGGTTCTGTTGCTTTTGCTATCCCCCCTTCTCCAAGCTTTTGCTGCCCCCGGGAAAGGGATTAACCGTGAAAAGATCAAGGAACAGAATCTCATCTATCCGGCAACGCTTACCATCGGCTCCATGTCCTTCCGGGGAAGGATTTCCAGGATGGATAAAGCCACAGACAGCGAGATTGAAGAGGCCATCAAAAAGGCGATGGATGAAATGGGGCTGACCGAGCTGGAGGTTGGCGAAGCCCAGGCGCTGGTGGAAAAGGTAGCTAAGGATGAGGAACTGACCAAGGAAGATGTAGACGCGGTAATGGATAACCTATTCAAGCTTGCAGGGGTGGATTCGCTTGCGGAACTGCTAAAGGTCATGTTCGGCGACAGCAGCAAATCCTTTACAGAGGCCATGGCGAATTATGCCGCAGATGAGGTAAAGGGAAAGGCACTGGATTGGATTCTGGAGCAAATAGCCGAGGGAGGCAGTGAAGTTTTTTCCGTTGCGACCAAGCTGCTCGATATGGTGGTCATCTCCATGGACCAGTACGAAAAAGATCAGCAGAAGTGGAAAAACAGGGTGGATGCCGCCAATGCAGAGCGCATGCTGAATGAGTTTTACGACAAAGTAAACGAGACGCTGGATAACATGCAGGGCATACGCTCCCGGGGCTGGTCACTTCAGATCGAAGATACCACAAACCGCAACTTCACCTTTTTTGATGTTGAAGGGAATATGGAGACATGGACCGTAAACATGCTATTAAAGAAATTCGATTCCGGCGATAATGTCAGCGCCAGCGGAACGTATACGGGCATTGTTTCCATTACCGTGGAATATGAAATGAGTGAATATGACAGAGGATTCAAAGACTGGTGCATCAACAAATCCGGATTTTACGACACATACATTTCAGCCGTAAGTGCGGCCGGCAAATTGAAATTGGATGCCTCGGACGATTACCAAAAAACTTACATCCACCGCAACCTGACCGGCGATAATTTTTCCACGTCCCTGTCCGTTCCGGTCGCCAAAGGCCAGTCCGTCAGGACACAATTGGCCTTTTCGGATTTTGAGGATACAAAGGATATAGCCATTCAGCACAAGATCACCGTTTTGGCCAAATTATCCGGAAAAGTGAAAATGACTCACGACTATGTGCTTCAGTATTCATCAGAAAACGAGGAGGCACTATCTGTCAACACCACTTCCAACGTCACTGTAACCGCTGGCGGGAAAACCATAACCAACACCTCAACAGATAAACAAAAGGTGAAATGGGATTCTTCCATCTGGGAGCAATGGGAAAAGGAGAAGTGGCTGGAAATCACTTACCCGTAAGAAAAACAGGTCGTATGATGGCGCCTTGAAAAAGATCAGCATGGTAAGCTGGCTGCTTTCTCATGGTCAGGAACCACCATTGCTTCATTATTGTGGACAATGGTGGTTCTTTGGTTTTGGTATAGCAATTGTCTATTTCGCAAAAGCAAAACTGAGTCATGGCCTATTTTTACAATATACAGGTATACCTCACCCGCTCATTAACAATCATGGCCATTCAATTTTCTACCCCTTCAGCGATGCGCATTTGTATTACACAATCCAACTGAGTCATCAGCTGCTCAATTTGAAGCAACCCATCTTTATATTGTTTCAAAAATTCTGCTATTTGTGTTCGTATTTCCGGCGCATCATAAATACTGTTACCGCGTACAAAAAGGAATGGAAGGATGTTCTGTCTATATGAATTTAATGCTGTTGGCGACACATAATATCTGAAATCCTCTTGGTGATCCAGATACCATTGAGCATTGTCAATCGTTATTTCCAAGTCTAGTTTTTCATCCGGATATGCATCCGGCAATCTGCGCAGAGCATCGTCTTTCGTTTTCTTCCAATCCTCTACATAGCTCTCCCAGTTTGGATCCTCTATCGGCTCTGCATCAAGGCTTAGCACACAGTTTGCGTATGGATTGGGATATTTGGCAAAGTAACTGATTAATTCTTTCGCGTCATCCTGATTTGAACTATATGGATTTACCACTAGACATGCAAAGCTGATGGGTGCCATAGGAGATCCATCTTCCGTAAGGGATAAGGCTGGAAGTGCTTGACGGGACCAACGCATAAACATGCTTGAAGCGTCACATTTATATTGTGCAAAGATGAGAGCCTCTTCATTGTTAAGTTCGTATAATTGATTTTGCGCAAAAGAACTTATTTTCACATGCTTTTTCGAAAGAGCATCCATCAATTGATGAAAAAGCGGCGTATCAAACTGGACTTTTCCATCTGTAAGCATACAGTAATCCATATACATATCTATTCCCATTTCCATATATGGCCATTCAGGGTCAATGGTTGTCAATCCAGTTACTGCCTCGTATTCAGGGAATTTTTCCTCATATATTTCATTCCAGGTATCATCCAACTTCAACAGATCAAAGAAAGAACGGGGAATAATCTGATCATCTAAACCCACTTCATTTATTAGATCGTAATCAATGAAAAATGCATTGCCCAAAATAACATCAATAGGGTACGCACATATCTGACCATCCTTGGTAAAAGTGTCTTGTATTCTTTGTGGCATCGCAGCAATATGATTTTGAATGTGCTCCGATGTTGAAAGATCAGCAAATAATCCCTTCTTTTTTATGGCATCCAGTGTCCCATATTGCGTATTGTAGATGACATAGATATCTGCTGTTGAATCGCCTGTAATCATCAGCCTAATCATGTCATCGTATGTTGAGGCAATCGGTGTTTCCTGAACGGTAATTGTCGGATGTGCGCCCTGGAACTGCTGAATCGCATCATATTGATAAATATCCTGCCCAGCAATGGAGAGAGTCTGTTTTTCTTCTGCCAAGACATTAGGATGGAATAGAAACGCAATGATGCACACCATGCAAAACAGATATATCTTTTTCATGAACATGCTCCTTTATTGAAAATTGCTATAATAGCTTGACATGATCTCTTGAAACAATTGGCATGTCTCTTCTATGGTTTTCTTCCCCCATATGTAATCTTCAAAGGCTATGGCGCATTTCTCCCAGCACTCATTCGTTCCATATGACATTACCGCATGCCTTGTGGCAGTCTCATAAAGAGCCCATGTTTCTGCCGGTGCCGGCAAATCGTCCCACACCGGTGTATGAGAAATATCTCTGCGTACAACGCCCATTTGATTATACTGGGATTGTGCTTCCAGGCTCAGCAAGTCTGCAAGGAATTCTTTCGCCTTTTCTATGTTTGACGATTCTGCGGATATTCCAACAAAAACAGCGCCCGTCGGCACAATTTGCTCCCCATCGGGTAAAGAAGGAATGGAGAAATACAGTTGACTGATATCAGCCAATACTGGAAGCTTCATCATAAAAAGAACTGTTGTTTTATCAGATACAAAGCGAAGTGCAAGTCCTGTTGTTCGCATTTCTTTCCATATCGCCATCATTTCTTGAATATCATTTGTAAAGTAATTCAGTTCGTCAATTCCATTTTTTAGTGCTATGGCATGGATCTGATGCAATATTACAGGGCCGTAGGAACTCGTATCCGAAAGAAAGGCATAGGGCGGCTCTTTTTCAATTTTACTGTTAGGAAAGAGCTTTCGTCCTACTTCCAAAAGGTCCTTCCAGTCATATTGATCTTGAGGAAACTCAATTTGCTTGCCTGTTGCAGATTCAAATGCTACTACATCTTCCTTGTTGATGTGAAGAAAAGTCGATGCTAGTACATATGGCAGCAATAGCTGCTTATTATCGAATCTGCCCAATTGCACAGCGTATAATTTATCAAGAAAATTCTGTGTGCAGCAGAGCTGAGATAGATCAGCAAGCTTCCCGGATCGAATGATTTTCAGCAGATCGGAACTGCTCTCATTTCCGCGATAGCCGGAATGAAAGAGGATAATATCGGCTTCCTTATAATTTGGCTCTCCGGAAAAAAAGCCTTCCTGAATGCTCCAATTATCATACTTGTCCATGAACATACGCTTTGCGCACATATACTTTTCATCATTCACCAGCCATTCCATGCCATCAATGGCAATAGAAATAGCGGATTGACTCGCTCCAACATGCTTTGGTATAAGCAACAATGGTATTGATAACACGAGAAAGAAAATGGATATTTTTGATAGCCTGTTTGTGTTCATCTGTTATGCCTACTTTCAAATTATCCTTGTGCGACAAAGAATGGGATTATCACTAACGATTATCTTAATTATACCATATATTCCATATTTTATCACATCGCTGCTATCTGCGCGCAAACATCCATTTTTGCGGTAACATTCATTCGCCATACAGGGTTCATGAATCACATCAACTATCAATACAGTGCTTGACACAGAACGCTGTTCATGCTAAAATGCAATTCGACCGACGGTCGGTCTAATCCTTCTCGAGGAGGTTGAGCCATGCGAACCGTGAAGGAATATGATGAGAGAAGAAATGAGATTTTGGACAGGTCAGCACAGTTGTTTGCGGAAAAGGGCTATGAGCAATGTACGGTCAACGATATTTTGAAGGCGGTCGCCATCGCAAAGGGGACCTTTTACTACTACTTCAAATCAAAGGAAGAGGTTATGGATGCCATTGTATCCCGGATGACCGACGGGATCATCCTCCGGGCACAGGCCATTCCGGATAGAACCGATCTTGGTCCCCAGGAAAAGCTGGTACAGGCATTTTTGTCCATGCGGGCGGACGGGCACGGCGAGGGTGAAATCCTTACCGAGCTTCACAAGCCTGAAAACGTGCTGATGCACCAAAAAACACTAAATCAACTTGTAACCAGGCTGTCCCCGGTCCTGGCGGAAATCATTTCCGATGGGATGGAAAAAAACGTGTGGCAATGCGCCTATCCCCTCGAGTATATGCAAATCTTTCTTGTTGCGGCGGTTACCCTGACCGATGAAGGCATCTTTGCATTGAGCGGTCAGGAACGGACGAAGATTATGGCCGCACTGGCCTCTGTGTTGGAAAAGATGCTCCAATTGCCGGAAGGATCATGCAAGCAGGCATTTATGCAAAACTGGGGCTGATGCGAGAAAATGATTTGAATAAGCTTGATGGAGACAACCACATGAAGAAGTTTGCAATCATCTGGGCTGGCGAGCTCATTTCCAGCATAGGCAGCGGCATGACAGCCTTTGCGGTGGCAATCTACATCTACCAGCTTACCGGAAGCGCCGCTATGGTATCCGCGGCGACCCTGCTGGCCTACCTTCCCACCATATTGTTAAGCCCGGTAGGCGGCATCCTGGCAGACCGGTACGACAGAAGGCTGATGATGATCCTCGGAGATTTGTTCTCCGCCTTTGGATTGATTTATATCCTTGCAAGCATTCAAACAGGGCATGTCGGCGTCTCCCCTATCCTGATTGGCGTTACCATCAGCTCGGTTTTCGTCTCCCTGCTGGAACCGGCGTACAAGGCCACCGTTACAGACCTCCTCACAGAGGAGGAATATGCCAAGGCCAGCGGCATGGTTCAAATGGCGGGAGCGGCCAAGTATCTGATTTCGCCCTTTATTGCCGGGCTCATTTTGGCAGCAGCGGATATCCGGGTCATCCTGCTCATCGATATTTCCACCATTGCTGTAACAGTGCTGGCGGTCGCTTTCGTGCGAAAGAGCATCCCGGAAAAAAAGCCCCGCAAGGAAGATTTCCATTTCTTTGGCGAATTTCGGGAGGGCTTGAAGAGTATTATAGGTGACAAGGGCATCCAGAATCTTGTTATCCTGATGGCTTTCGTATGCTTCTTTGTGGCGTTTATCCAAACGCTGATGACGCCCATGATACTCTCTTTTGCCAGTGCAAAAACGCTGGGGATCATGGAGTCTATAAGCGCAGTGGGCATGCTGGTTGGCAGTATTCTCATCGGTATGATAAGCATCAAAAAAAACTACGCAAGGCTTTTGACAGCTGCCCTGATGGCCGCGGGCCTCTTTATGGCCATGGTGGGCACCACAACGAATATCTATATCATTCTGGCCTTCAGTATCCTGTTTTTCACGGCACTCCCTTTTATCAACACCAGTGCGGATGTACTCATCCGCGTCCGCATCCCCAATGAGGTTCAGGGACGGGCCTGGGGCATGATCAGCATTTTGACCCAGGTGGGCTACGTAGCGGCCTATGCCGTCTGCGGGCTGCTTGCTGACCATGTATTCGGCCCCATGATGATGCCGGACGGCCTCCTTGCCGGAAGCATAGGAAACCTCATAGGCACAGGCGAAGGGCGGGGCATCGGGCTGATGCTTATCATAACGGGAATTGTAATGTGCTCCTTTGCTTTTGTTTTCGGGCGGAGAAAATGCATCCGGGAAATAGAGAAGCGGCAAAACAAACCGGTTCTCGGCGTATAGCATTTTAATGGAGGTGCCGTATGGAATTAGCCCATTGCGTTGCAATTTCAACATACATAAACCAGTATTCCGGTTTGAAGAAAGAGCGGCTGCAGGCAATCAGAAATTTGATTCATGAGGCGGTCCCTGAAATCCAGGAAAAAATGTGGGCGAAGATTCCAACCTTTTATATGGGTAAATCAAATATTCAATTCCTGGCATTTAAGGATCATATCAATATCTTTGCCAGCGGAATCCCGGCAAACAGCGATGCTTTGACAGGTTTTGCAATCACCGCTAAAGGGACATTGAAAATCAGCGATATGCAGGATATTCCGGTTGATATCCTAAAGTCGATCTTTGCGCAAAGCATTGAATGATATGCCATGAACCGGTGTATCGCTTGGCACGCACACAAACCATGGCATCAACCTGGAAAACCCCGCCTTTAGCTGGCGGGGTTTTCCAGGTTGATGCCTATTATTGTACGTTGTACAGGCCTTTTTTTTGCATGTAGTTGAAAATTCCCTCACCATGCTGCTGCTCTTCCTTTTGGATGTGGTTCAGCGCTTGGCGGATGTTGGTATCCCTGAATTCAAAGATTGTCGTGTTATAGGAACCGGATACATACTTTTCCGTCATGAGCACATCATTGCACAGCGCCGCATCGGTTTGATTTTTCATACCCGCGGCATCCCCCGCCTGTGCTGTTTGTGCAGGCTGCTGGCCTTGCTGCTGCCCCATATTCGGCACTTGGCCCGACAGAATCTGGTTCAGGGTATTCATATGCTGCTGCTCCTGGCCCGCATATGTTTTGAACAGCTGCTTGAGCTCCGGGTCCTGGGCTTGATTTGCATAGGCATTATACTTGCTGATACAAACCTGCTCATGGCTTTTCAAGTCTTCCAAAAGCATTCTCTCTTTTTGCGTAAAGGGCATCGTCATTGTAAAACACCTCCAGCCAATATCATGGCAAAGCACTATCCATCTTATTCATCCTTCACCCCTATTGATAATGCATTGTTGCCAAAATGCTGTTGTTGCCTGTATAATGTTAAATAATGTATTTCGTTCACTTCTTGCCTTATCTTCCGCACTTTTAGCCGGGGGGTGACAAGCCTTGTATCGTGTTGTAATTGTTGACGATGAACCTTTCATGCTGGAGGGTATGCGCCTGATGATCGATTGGTCAGGCTGCGGGTTTACACTGTGCGCAGAAGCCTCCACCGCACAGGAAGCGCTGCACCTCATCGAAACACTCAGGCCCCATCTGCTGATCACCGACGTGCGCATGCCCGGCATGCTCGGCACCGATCTGGCCGCGATTATGCGCCGCTATCATCCCGAAATCATTCTTCTGTTCTTCAGCGGATACAAGGATTTTGCATTCGCACAATCCGCCATCCGTTCTCACGCCTTTGGCTACCTGGTAAAGCCCATCGACAGTGATGAGGTGCATCAAACGCTGCGGGATATCAAGGCAGTTCTGGATACGCGCAGCCATCACGTTCAGGAAGTGAGTGAGCGCCTGCCCGTGCTGCGGGAACAGGTGCTTCGCCGGATTGCCACGGGTGACGCCGGGGCAGAAAGCCTGCTTCGCGCAGGCGTGCTGCTGGACTTAAAGCAGGACGATCCTTGCTATTGCGCGGTGATATGCGTAAAGGAAAAGCCTCTTTCCGAGGGCGTGCAGCTATTGCTGACCACCTGCAGCGGCACCCCTTTTCTATTGTCACCCTATCAATGCGGGCTTTGCTTCAAGCAGATTGAGCGTGACCTAATGCTGCTATCAAGCCTGCAGGAACGCCTGCTTAGCGGCTTTGACCTGAATGTCCAGATAAGTGTGGGGCGTGTCGGCAAGGGAGCGGATGGATTTGCAAAAAGCCTGTGGGAAGCGTTGGATGCAACAGGTGTGCTTTTTGAACAGGCGGGCACGCTCCGCCTGTATCACTCTGCTGATGAAACGGCGTCCGCATGGCTTACACGCGTCAACCTCTCACAGCTGGTAAAAAGCCTGGAACAGGATGGGCCGGACAAGCTTGACAACCGTCTGGAAGAGATGTGCCGCCTTGCCCGGCAGGAAGAACCATCCCTGTTTGCGCTGAGATTCATGGCCAAATCCATCGAAACCATGCTGCTTTTAAACCTTGCCCAGGCGGGGCACATTGCCCAGCCGTCCGCATCCTTGAAGGCGCTTTGGGAAAATGAGGCGATGAGCCGTGAATCATGGCTGAACGCTTTTTGTAATGAAATACGAGCGCTGCGGATGCAGGAACGCGGCAAAGGTACTTATCCCCCGCCGGTGTGTGCGGCTTTGGATGCCATCCGCAAGCAGTATGCCGAGCCGCTTTCCACAGGCAGCGTAGCGGCCAGCCTGCACATGAACCCGGCGTATTTGGGGCAGCTCATTTTGCGCAGCACAGGGCAGACCTTTCACGAGCTCTTATTGGATACGCGCATTTCCCAGGCGTGCAGGCTTTTAAGGCAAACCTCCCGCCCCGTGGGTGAAATCGCCTTCGCCGTAGGTTTCCGCGATGTAGATTATTTTTCCCGGCAATTCCGCACCCGCATGGCAATGAGTCCCAACTCCTACCGGGGAACTGCAGCCGTAAAGGAGGATAGCCTATGCTGAATTTGCGCGTCAACGACCTGCCCATCCGCAGCAAATTCATTCTGCAATATCTGCTTGGCGTACTTTTGCCCATTGTGGCGCTGCTTATTTACGTGCTCACAAACGTAACTGCAGAAATCCGCCAGCGCGAGTACCAAAACGCGGAGCAATCCCTTGACCGCGTGTACACGACGCTGGAAACGCAGTTTACCCAGGCTGTGGCCTTGAGCAACGCCGTCTCTACCGACGCGCAGTTGGAGGGGCTGCTGGATCATGAATATTCCTCGCCGCTGGATTACTATGTCTCCTATTACTGCGTGCTTCGCCCTATCTTGAACCGCTACATGTTTGCCTATGTACAGCAGATATCCAACATAGAAATTTATTCAGACAACACCAGCATGCTAAACGGCGGATTTTGCCCGCGCATAACAAAGGAAACCATGGAGGAGGAATGGTTTCCACAGCAAGTCCCCCTCTCCCCTACGCTGACAGCCTATGTGCGCCAGCAGCCTGCCATGAGCAGCAGCCTCCAGCTCAGCGTTTTGCGCACGCTGGACGAATCCTCCGCCTACCGCCAGCTTTTAAAAATCGACTTGAATATGGAGCCTATCCATCGCATTGTAGATAAGGAAAGCAGCTATTTGTCGGTCTATCTTGTGGCCCCGGACGGCTACGCCATCAGCTATCCCGGCAGCCTGACCGACAGTATGATAGCCAAGCGCCTCACGTTGCCGCCTACCGCCGCCGATATGACCCGCTCCTTTGGCGAGCGCACAGCCATGAGCGGCTGGAAACTTTCGGCCAATATCAACACCGCGCCCATGGAAAAAAGCATTCGTCAGGCGGTGTGGGTGGGTCTTCTTCTGGGAGCCGTCTGCTCCCTGTTTGCAGGCGGACTTTCGCTATTGTTTGCCCGATCCATCGTACTTCGCAGCCAACTCCTTTTGCATCACATGGACAGCATGACGGCCGAACACTTTTCCCCCATAACCCGGGAATTAGGTAAGGACGAGATCGGCGAACTCATGGAGCATTTCAACGCCATGGGTGAGCGCCTAAAGCAGCTGATCAACGACATATACGTGCTGCAGCTGCATCAAAAAAGCCTGGAGCTGGAAAACGTGCGGGCAGAGTTGAAATACCTGCAAGCACAGGTGGACCCCCATTTCCTATTCAATACCCTGAATGCCATTTTGGTCTTGTGCGTGCGCAACGGCTACACCGAGCTTTCCGAAATCATTTCTCCCCTGGCCAAGATTCTCAGGCGTATGGTGGACACCACCAGGGATATGGTGTCCCTTCGGGAAGAGCTGGAATTCGTAGGCATGGTCTTGAAAATCGAGCAGTTCCGCTTTGGCGACAAGCTTCGCTATACCTTTGACGTAAGCGAAGAGGCTATGGACGCATCTGTGCCTGTTATGTGTGTACAGGGACTGGTGGAGAATGCCTGCAAGCATGGAATACAGCACCTGAACGGGCAGGGGCTTATCCGCATATGCGCCAGGATGGAAGAGGATGTGCTGAAAATAGACGTCAGTGATAATGGCGTGGGAATCAGGCCCAACCGCCTGGACGACTTGCAAAAACAGATTGTAAACCCCGAGGATATGAAGGGCAGCGTCGGTTTGCAGAACATTTACCGCAGGCTGAGGCTGCACTACGGGAAGA